>JBLMXE010000508.1:0-16465 GCA_050257615.1 Chlamydiota bacterium
GTTTTACCGTGACCGCGACTCCATCCAGCGAATCGTTGGCATTCAGCTGCCGCAGCAACCAATGCTTGATTGACAGTGGCACTTTCGCAACCTCCTGCTTGATTGACGTCTACATCGTTGGTTGGCTCCTCGTCCGGAAAACCACTTAAGTTAATGCCGCTGCGAGGCTGGGCGCAAGCAAAAAGCCGCGTAAACAAAAATTCTGCCGCCGCCACAGCGTGCGATGCCGCGAGGAACTTACCCGGGCTTCGCTGGTGAGACACACTCCTCCTATTCTGGGCACTCGTGTACTCACAATCGGCATGCCTCAACTGCCCGCGAGGAGAGTAGTGGAAAACAGAGAGAGAATTGCGCCCCTGAACCGGGGTCTAATTATGGCGCATCGCTTGCACGCAGGAACTGCTTGGGTGAAACATGGCAGCGGAATTTCTTTTGTCCGTACAGACATTTGGCCTCTCGCTGGAAAAACTGGCCGTGATTTCGGTCACCGGGGCGATTGCCCTCTTCGCCTTGGGCCTGCGCCTGCGCCAGACGATGGTCGTGCCGGTGGGCTTTGTTCCTGTACCCGAGCCTGAGATTTGCCGGCGGCGGCGGGCGGCGGAAGATGAAGTCATCGCCGAATTCCTGAAAAATGAGTTTCACCATTCGGATTTCGACGAGATACGCAAGGAGTTCGCCGCTATTGTCCTCAATCCCAACCTGCAAGATGTGCGCCAAAACGCGCGCCGGCGCCAGTTGTTGTTCCGCAAACGTGGCGGGCTATGGCGTGAACTGCCCCCGGATACGGTGTGGTGGGAAGTAGGCATCAGCCCGCGTGCGCTCGGTCGCGTACGAGTTTTTCCGCGCGCCGACTGGCGCCGTTACTCGCAACGCGGTTTCTCCCTGCCGCAGTTGGCTGGCCGGATTGCCGCCGCTCTGGCCAAGACTCCGTCCGATTCCTTTCTCTCGTCGCTGGGGGTGCTGCAGCGGCAACTGGCCGCGGGCGGCGTTGGCGGCAGCGTGCTCCTGATCGGCATTGACGAGGAGAAGTCGCTCACCATTCTCGAGGGCAATCACCGCATGGTGGCCGCCGCGCTCATGCCCTCGCCCCAATTGCATGCCTTTCGCTTTTTCTGCGGATTCTCCCCGCGCATGTCGCATTGCTGCTGGTACCAGAGCAGCATGACCAATTTTGTCCATTATGCCGGCAATGTGTTGCGCGATCTGAGCCAGTTTCGCCACTCCGACCTGGCCCGAGTCTTCCCCCGCCGGCGCCCCGCCGCTAAAGCCACCGCCGCCACCGCAAAGCCCACCTTGCAGCTGTCGGGCACTGGCCTGCACATCCGCGAAGGCGGGTTGGAGCTGGAGCACCAGGACAGCGATTCGTCCAGCTGAAGCTTTCGTCTAGCATCGCGGAACAGTGATCAGCCGTGGACTTACAACCGCTGTTTGAGTTCTTCGTAGCCCTTTTCCCCGGCGCTCTGACCGATCTCGCGCGCCTTCTCACGCCCATACTCATTGGCGCGTAAGGCCAATTCCCGGCGGAACTCCTCGCCCCTTGCAGGGGCGATGAGCAGGCCAATCATGTATCCGAGTCCCAGTCCCAGCAGGAAAGGCATGAGGGGTCTCCTCCGCCATAAGAGATGCGCCGCCAGGGAGGTGGTTGGCCCAAACCACGGTATAAGCGGCGGTGCTCACCTTTGCAGCAAGGTCTCCAGGGTGGCAAAGAATCCTGGGTAGGAGATGTCCACCACGCCGGAGTTGCGAATGTGAAGTTCGCTGGTGGCGCCCAGCGCCGCCACCGCGCTGGCCATGGCGATACGGTGGTCGCCGAAGGAGTCCACTTCGGCGCTGTGCAGAGCCTGCTTGCCGGGAATCAGCAGTCCATCGTCGCGAACTTCCAATTTCGCTCCCATGGCACGCAGGTTCTCAGCCATGGCGGCGATGCGGTCTGATTCCTTCACCCGCAGTTCGCGCGCGTCGCAAATCTCGATGCCGTCCTCGGTATAGGGAGCGATGGCGGCCAGCACCGGCAGCTCATCAATCAACGCCGCCGCCTGCGCCCCGGCAATGCGGGCCCCGCGCAAGCGCCCGCCGGAGCGGGCCTGCACCGTACCCGTCAGCTCGCCGTGGTGCTCCTCAATCTTCACCACCGTGATGCGCATCCCCATGGCAATGAGCACATCGAGAATAGCGGCGCGCGTGGGATTCAGAAGGAGGTCATCTATCAGCAGATTGGAGTCGGAGAAGATTCCGGCAGCGCACAGAAAAAAGGCTGCGCTGGAGATGTCGCCGGGAATGGTGGCGCGGATGGCCTGCAGCCTCTGACCGCCGGCAATAGAACAGCGGTTACCGCTGCGGCCCACCTGCGCCCCAAACGCGCGCAGCGCCAGCTCGCCGTGATCGCGAGTGCGAACCGGCTCCTCCACCACGGTTTCGCCTTCGGCCAGCAGGCCGGCGAAGAGCAGCGCTGTTTTCACCTGGGCGCTCGCGACCGGCATCCGGTACTCGATGGCGCGCAGCCGCGCCCCCTGGATGCGCAGCGGCGGGCGGCAGCCTTCGCCGGCAGTGATGCTGGCCCCCATTTGTTGCAGGGGGGTGACGATGCGCTGCATGGGCCGCCGGGAGAGCGATTCATCGCCCACCAGCACGCTGGCGAAATCCTGGCCCGCCAGGATTCCCGACAACATGCGCATGGTCGAACCAGAATTGCCGCAATCCAATTCTTTCTGCGGTGGCGCCAGCGCGGTATCCAGCCCCTGCAGGCGCACGGTTCCGTCCCGGCGCTCGATGGCGCACCCCAGCACCCGCATGCAGGCCAGGGTACTGGCGCAATCGGCTCCCGTGGAATAATTCTCCAACTCGGTGACGCCTTCCGCCAGTGCTCCCAGCATGGCGTAACGATGAGAAATGGATTTATCGCCGGGCAGGCGCATGCTGCCGGCAAGATTCTTGGCCGGCCGCACCGTGACCGCAGGTAACGAGGTGGTGGGATTTTGCAAGAGAGTCATGGCCGCGAGTTGCTCGCCTGATAACAAATTTTTCGCAGAGCTCTGCTGCGGCTGAGACAACTGTCGCTTGCCGCAGCCATCTCAGTCAATAGTGCACGCGAAACTCGGTGCATGAAAGAGCGGTAGTTCCATGGTCTTCGGGTCCCCTGCCTAAGTCTGGAATCCCTCGAAATATTGCCCCATCGCTGGAGAAGATAGGATGTTTTTCTCGCGGCATAAGCTTTTCCTGACTTGCTTCATCACCGCCTTGGCACTGATTCCGTGTTCGGCCCAAATCGGAGGCTTTCCGCAACCAGGTTTTCCCGGCAGCGCGCAATCTCCCGGGGCCTCCGCGCAAACTGGCATTCTTCCCGGCCGAGGCAACACGGGCATCATTGCGGGCTCGGTGCGTACCCTCGACAACAAGCCCGTATCCAATGTGCGCGTCGAGGTCATCTCTCTGGCGCAGGGACAGCCGATTACTACGCAGTACACCACGCGAAACGGCAGCTTTCTCGTCAGCAATCTGCCGGAGGGAAATTACGAACTGCGCGCGGAATCGGGGGTGCAGGAGGCCACCCAGCGAGTTCAGGTCGGTGACGGCCAAAGCTGGGTAAGCTTGCGCCTGCCGAACTCCAGCGCGGGTGGGAACAGCAACGTAGCCACCGTCTCGGTGCAGCAGTTACGAGTTCCGGAAAAGGCCGTTTCCTTGCTGCGCAAAGCGCGTCAGGCGGTAGACAAGAACAAACTGGGGGAAGCTGACACGTATATTTCCAAAGCGCTGGCGGTATATCCCGAATATGCCCAGGCCTTTACCTTTCGTGCCATCCTGGAAATGCAGCGGCAGCAATATGAACAGGCGGTTGCCGATGCCAATCACGCCATTCAGGCCGACCCCAACTATGGCACCGGCTACCTGGTGATGGGCGCCGCGCTCAATTGCCAGCAGAAATTCCAGGACGCTCTGCTTTCCCTGCAACGGGCGGAAACTCTGCTGCCCAATGCCTGGCAGGGATATTTCGAATCCGGCAAGGCCCTGCTGCGATTGGGAAGGTTCCAGGAGGCACTGCAGCAGGTCAACAAATCCTTCGCCCTGGTGGATCCCAGCCAGCATCCTGATCTCCACCTGCTGAAAGGCTACTCCTACCTGGGCCTGCATACTTATGGAGGGGCGCTGAGCGAGCTCCAGCAATATCTCAGCCAGGCCCCCGGTGGTGCTCACACGGCAGCGGTGCGGTCGACGCTGGAAAAAATCCGTCCCCTGGCCGCCGCCGCAGTAGCCCACTAGGCGCGGGACTGCAGGCTGGCGGCCGTTTCTTTCAGCATCTCCGGCGGCACTTCCCGCAGCCGCAGTTGAAACTGGAACATGGGTGTTTCCGGACCGCGGCCCCAGCGGTTCACTTCCCAATGGGCGCGCAAGAACCTGATTTCTGGCTGTTGCGTCAGGTCCAGCAGTAAGGGGTGCTCTCCGCGATAGAACTTCTGGGGAAAGGCAATCAGCGACTTTTGTCCCCAGGCCGCGCCGTCGGCCGAACCGTACACGCTTACGTCCAGCGCCTGTTGCTCCAGAATGCGGGTGATGTTCAACTGCAGGAGAAAAACGCGGTGGGTGGCCGCGCCGGCGTCCACCGCCGGCCCGTCTCCCTTGGCTGTGACCGTCGTGGCTTCCGGTACCAGAAATGTATCCAGCATGGCGGGCATTGTAGCAAACGCCGGGTTCTGGAAAGTGGCGGATCTTGCCTGATGATCGTCTTGCTTTGCTCCCGTCTTATAATTCAGGGTTCGCTAGTATTTGTGAGGTAAATTGATGTTCCGAGGTCTCTTTCGTCGCACCGCCAAAAATGTCCTGGTCACATTTGCCGCGCTTTCCCTAGCCGCCCAGGCCGCTTCCAAGCCGGCCCCCAAAGTTTTTCCCTACCCGGTCGAAACCAGGACCCTGGCCAATGGGCTGAACGTAGTGGTAATACCGACGCCTGAATTCCGCGGCATGGTGACCTACTCCACCGCCGTCTTTGCCGGGTCGCGCAACGAAACCCAGGCAGGCAAGACCGGCCTGGCGCACCTATTCGAGCACATCATGTTCCTGCACGAGTACGACGGGCAGCCGGATGGCTACGAGCAGGCCATGCGCCGCCTGGGCGCCTTCAATAATGCCTGGACCGACTACGACCTCACCTTTTATCACCCCACCACCTTCACTTCCAACCTGGTGGGACCGGTGCAGAGCCCCGAGGGGCCCACGCCGGGGCTCATTCAGCTGGAAGCCTCGCGTTTCGAAAACCTTAAGCTTGACCGCAAAACCTTCCAGGTGGAGGCGGGCGCGGTTCTGGGCGAATACCGCCGTATTTTTTCCGATCCGGGCGAAAAGATGATTGAAGAAATGTCTCCGGTGGCTTTTCCCGACCATCCTTACGGCCACACCGTCATCGGCTACGAAAAAGACGTGGAGAACATGCCCCACGCCTGGGATGCCGCTTGGGAGTTCTACGGCAACTACTACAAACCCAATAATGTGGCCTTGATTGTGGTGGGCGATGTCGAGCCCAAAGCCATCTTCACCCAGGTAGAGAAGTACTACGGCGACTGGAAGCCTTCGCATCCGCCGCAGATTCCGGCTGAGCAGTCGCCGCAAGGGCCCAAGAGCGTGCACGTAAATTGGGATGCGGATGTTTCGCCGCGCCTGGTGGTGGGCTATCACACACCCGCCATGCAGCCCGGCAGCAAGGAAACGGCGGTTACAATGCTGCTGCCGGAGCTCCTGGTCTCCCGTTCCGCCCCGTTGTTTCAGAAGTTGCGCTACCAGAAGCAGACGGTCACCAATTTTTCCATCCTCGACGGTACCGAACTGCTGGAATCCACCGACCCACACCTGCTGCTGCTCGACTCGGAGCTCATTCTCGACCGCTTCCGCAAAGATGGCCAGCCCTACGTGAATGACGTGCAGAGCGATGTGATCAGCGGCGTGGATTCACTGCAGCATTTCTCCCGCCAGCACGGCTCCGCCCGCGTGCTGAAAGTCGTGAAAAGCAAGGTACGCAATGATTTTCTGGCCGGCCTGGATTCCACCTACGACATCGCCCGGACTTTCGCCTGGTACTACCGTTTCCACCGCGACCCCGCCGTCCTCGACACCCTGATGCAGGCCATTGATTCGCTCACCCCGCGTGACATTGACCGCTACGCCCAGAAGTATTTCACCCCGCAGGGCCGCATCGTGACCACGTTGTGGCATGGGCCGGCACCTGGAGAAGCTGCTTCCGCTCCTGCGCCGGAGGTGAAGTGATGCGACGCACTCGCCTCGGCCCTCTAGTGCTACTTCTGTGTGCGGCCATGGTCTGGGCGCAATATCAACCCTCCAGCAAGAAGGTGAAGGCGCAGAAGCTGCACGTGTATCCCACCAACCTGGTGACCGTAGCTTCCGACTCGCCGCTCTATCAGATCAAGATCATGGTGCGCACCGGATCGGCCGATGATCCCGCAGGCAAGGAAGGCACTGCCAACCTGGCAGCGCGCGCCTTGATGGAAGGCGGCTTTGGCAATCCCAAACACCCGGTGACCACGCAGAAGCTGGCTGAAATTACGCGTCCCTGGGGCGATGCCGCTTTTCCCACCGTTATGGTTGATAAGCAGGCCACCACGTTTTCCATGACCGTACCGCGCACCGCCTTCGCCCAGTACGTGCAGCGCGTGCTCCGGCCCATGTTTACCCAGCCTCTGTGGCTGCCCAACGAAGTGGACCGCCTGCGCCGCGACACCCTGACCAGCATTCAATCCGGCCTGCGCTTCGAAGATCAGGAAAACCTGGGTCTGCTGGCGCTTGACAACTACGTTTTTTCCGGCACCCGCCTGGGCCATCTGGCTCTGGGCACGGTGAAGGGATTGCAGGTCATTACCCCTGCCGACCTCAATGCGTTTTACAAGAGGTACTACAACGTGGGGAACATGTACGTGGCCACCACCATCAACGACCAGCAGGATCTGAGCAAGTTGACCGCAGCCCTGCCCGCCGGTGAACCTGTGTATCGTCCGGCCAATCTGGCGCGCTCCGTGGTGGCCCCGGGGCGACACGTGCTCATCATCACCCAGCCCAATGCCATTGCCAGCGGTTTACACCTGGGTTATCCCATTTCCCTGAGGCGCACCGACCCCGACTACTGGCCGCTGTTCGTGGCGAACGTTTTTTTGGGCACTCACCGCGACAGCTTTGGCCACCTCTACCAGGAGATTCGCGAGGAACGCGGCTACAATTACGGCGACTACTCCTACATCGAGTATCAGTACGGGCGTCCGCAATTCCTGTTTCCGCCGCCCGCCACGCCCCGCGAGCAGCAGTATTTCAGTATCTGGATCCGTCCGGTGAGCCACCAGTACGCGCATTTCATCATGAAGGCGATGACTGCGGAACTGGACCGCTTTGCCCGTCAGGGAATGACGCCCCAGCAGGTGGCCGCCGCCAAGATTAAGGCGCGGGCCTTATACCTGAACTACGCGGAGAGCGTTTCGCGCCAGCTGGGCTACCGCCTCGACGACATGTTCTACGGCATGCGCGACCAGGGCTACCTGGAACAGATGCTGCCACGTATTGACGCGGTTACATCTGAGCAGGTGAACGCGGCCATCAAGAAATACCTGCAGGCAAAGAACCTGGATTACGTGATCGTGACCAGCGAGGCCAACGGAGAGAAGCTGGCCAACGACATCGCCGCCGACACCAATGTGCACTCCAAAACGCCGGAGGAATACCACATCTCCGCGCCCATTCCTGCGGACAAACAGAAAATGCTGGACCAGGACAAGCAGTGGGCTGCTTATCCCCTGGTCATTCCGCGGTCTAATATTGAAGTGGTGAAGGCAGGAGTGATGTTCGAGAGCGGGAGTCAGTAGTCGGGAGTCAGGAGGCGGCACCTCGTGATTGATTTTGTGGTTGGATTGGTAGTTCGTATCGGTAGTTGTTGCTGGTAGTTGGAGAAGATGGCTGCAACTTCCTGCGGAGTCAGCCCGCAGGGCGAAACAGCATTTAGCCCAGGGCGTAAGCCCTGGGAAAACAGCAAAAGAAAATACCAGCCCCTTTAGGGGCGGCACCACACAAATTATGTGTCTCAAATACAGAATCGGTGTCTTCGCAATTATCCTCGCTTCATCTTTGTGCGCCCACGCCGCCGAGCAGGCTACCCAGCGCGGGGTCATGGTCCGCGAGGCCACTATTTACATTTCTCCCGATCCCACCTCCGCCACGCTGGCGCAGATAGAGCGCGGCCGCGAGGTAGCCATCCTGGAACACAGCAACCAATGGCTGCACGTGTTCGCCACGCTGGCCGGGCAGCGTACACAGAATCCCATCATGTCTGACGACAGCGACCTGCCCGACACCCGCGAGGTCAGCGGCTGGATTCTAGGCAAGGGCGTCATTACATCCTCCACCCCCAATGGCGGCCAGATTCTCTTCGGAGCTGCCGCCGACGCCGAAGCCGAGGCCAGCAGCCGCGGCGGCCGCAAAGGCGCAGCCGGCGACGCCTTCTTTCTTTACCTGCGCACGGAAGAGTACTTTCCCGGTTCTCCGCTGGCCGGCGAGGCCCTTTATCGCGCTGCCGACATCAAGTGGCAGCTCGATCGCGCTGACGTCATGAGCCGGCCTTCCTCCCACGCCCGCCAGGCCTACCTGCGCGAGGGCATGAACGAAGAGCTGATGAAGAAGGTGATGAAGAAGTATCCCCGCACCAAGTGGGCTGACCGTGCCGCCTTCCACCTCATCGAGAACAAGCTTTGCGGCGACTGGCAGGGCAGCTCCGGTTGTCCCAAAAAGGAATCAGAGATGTACGAGAAGTACGCCCGCGAGCGTCCCGACTCGCCGGATGCGGCGGAAGCGCTCTACGACGCGGCCTGGCGTCAGGCGGCCCTGATTCAGATCTACAAAACCGAGGAAAAAGCCAAGGATTCAGCGCAAGCTAAGGCGCACGCCATCGAACTGGCGCAGCAGATCATCTCCAGGTATTCGCAGAGCGATTGGGGCGACCGCGCGCAGGCCCTGCTGTATCTGGTCCAGCAGGATATCCCCACTTACGGCAATGCGGTGGAGTAGCAACTGAGAACTGAGAACCGAGAACTGAGAACTGAGAACTGGTTCTACACCGCCACCGTCACCGACGTTTCGGTGCGCGTAACCGGTCGGTAGAGGGTGTCGCGCTCCACCGGCACGCGGCCGGCTTCGCGGATCAGCCGTTCCAATTCCTGGCGCCGCATTCCCTGTGGGGTCGTGGCGCCGGCATCGTGGTAGATCTTTTCTTCGATCACCGTGCCATCCAGGTCGTCGGCCCCGAAGCGCAAGGAGATCTGGGCAATCCGTGGGGTTAGCATCTGCCAGTAAGCCTTGATGTGAGGAAAATTGTCCAGCACCAGCCGGCTGACTGCGATCTGCCGCAAGTCGAGCATGCCGGTGGTGGTGGGCAGGTGCTCCAGCGGCGTGTTGGCAGGATGGAACGCCAGGGGAATGAAGGTCTGGAAGCCGCCGGTGTCGTCCTGCAGGTCGCGCAGCTTCAGCAGGTGGTCCACCCGGTCTTCGTCGCTCTCGATATGGCCGTAGAGCATGGTCGCGTTAGAGCGCAGGCCTAATTGGTGGGCGGTGCGCGCCGTATCCAGCCACTGGTCGCCGTCAATCTTGTGGTCGCAAATAATGTGCCGGATGCGATCGGCAAAGATTTCCGCCCCGCCCCCGGGCAGGGAATCCACCCCCGCCGCCTTGAGCTGCTCCAGCGTCTCGCGGATGGAGAGCTTGGCTCGTTTGGCCAGGAACGCCACTTCCACCATGGTAAAGGCCTTCAGGTGCACCTGCGGAAAGCGTTCTTTGAGCCCGCGGATCAGGTCCAGGAAGTACTGGAAGGGCAGGTCGGGGTGCAGTCCGCCCACGATGTGAAACTCGGTCACCGCCTCGCTGTAGCCGGAAGCCGCGGTCTGCCAGGCTTCTTCGAGCGCCATTGTGTAGGCCCCGGGGGTATCCTTCTTGCGGCCGAAAGCGCACAGCCTGCAGGCGGCCACGCAGACATTGGTGGGATTGATGTGGCGATTGACGTTGAAATAAGTGTTATCGCCGTGCAGACGCTCGCGCACCTGGTTAGCCAGCCAGCCCACGGCCAGAATATCGGGCGAAACGTAGAGAGTGAGCGCGTCGGCGGTGCTCAGCCGATTGCCGCTCAGGATCTTGTCGGCAATGGGCTGCAAGCGCGTGTCGTTGGTCTGGAACGGATGCGTCTGGGCCACCGAATGATGATATCGCAGGCGGCGGCGCTTCGTCACAACTTGGTATGATTGCGCATCGTACGGCCTGTAAAATTGTCGCGCTCGTTGGAATCGATATGCCTGAAACTGCTGAAGAATACAAAAACCGGCTAGCGGCTTACGTCGAAGGCAAGGATCCCATCGCCATGCAGCGACAGGCGCTGCACACCATTGCCAGCCTCATGGAAGAGGCGGCTCCGGCCAAGCTTAAGCAGCCTCCGGCTCCGGAAAAATGGTCGGTGTTGCAGATCATTGCCCACCTTGCCGAGGACGAACTGGCGAGTTCCTGGCGCTACCGCCAGATGCTGGAGCATGAAGGTCGTGAGCTGACCGCTTTTGATCAGGACCTGTGGGCCCGGCTGGGCGACTATAAGTCCTGGGAACCGAAGGATGCCCTGGCCATGTTCTGCCTGCTGCGCCAGGCTAATCTCAGGATGTTCGCCCGCCTAACGCCCCAACAGTGGGAACGATATGGGATACACACCGAGCGGGGAAAAGTAACGATGCGCGAGTTGTGCCGGCACATGGCGGCGCACGACATCAATCACATCGAGCAAATACGGAAAATACTGGGGGTGCAGGGATAGCAACAAGTTCGCGGCAAGGCTCAGGGGATGAAGCCCACCCTATTTCAGGTCGCGATTTCCGCGGACTAAAAGTCCGGGGGCTTCCACAGCTCGTCAGCCGCTTGATTGCGCAAGGATCCAATCAGCAACGCGGGCAATTGGCAGCCGAGGCCACCGGCCAGACAGCTAGCAAGCTACTACCGCCGCCAAAGCAGGTCGGCCGCTACGAACAGGAAAAACACCACCGAGATGACGCCATTCATGGTGAAGAAGGCAGCGTTGAGGCGGCTCAGGTCGTCGCCCGAAACCAGGGAGTGCTCATAGGCCAGCAGCACACCGACCGCAGCCACTCCCAAAAACCCTAGCGCGCCCAAATGAAAGCTGAGCACCAGTGCGATCAGCAGCAGCATCATGGCAGCGTGAAACAGGCGGGAAATGAGTAGAGCCCGGCCAATGCCCAGGTAGCGCGGAATGGAGTGCAGCCCCTTGCGCACATCAAAGTCGTAGTCCTGGCAGGCGTAGAGGACGTCAAAGCCGCCCACCCAGAAGGTGACCGCGGCGGTAAGCAGCAGAATGCGGGCATCGAGCGAGCCGCGCACTGCGATCCAGGCGGCCGTGGGAGCTATGCCGAGGGCGAAACCCAATACCAGATGCGACCAGCGGGTGAAGCGCTTGGTGTAGGAGTAGAGAAGAACGATGCCCAGGGCCACGGGCGAGAGCAGCAGCGTCAGGCGGTTCAATTGCGAAGCCGCCAGCACAAAAATCAGGCAGGAGACGGTTACGAATCCACCTACAAAGCCCCGGGAAAGCGCACCTGCGGGCAGGGCACGGGTCTGGGTACGGGGATTGATGGCGTCAATATCGGCGTCGGCCAGGCGATTGAACGCCATGGCCGCCGAGCGCGCCGCCACCATGGCCACGATAATCCACGCCAGTTGCCACGCGGCGGGCCATCCCCCAGCTGCCAGCATGGCGCCGCACAGCGCGAACGGGAGCGCAAACACCGAGTGCTCCCACTTGATCATCTCTAGGGTAGTGCGCAGATTATGCAGAACGGGCACGTTGCCATTGTAGCCTGTGCGCTAAACAGAGAGTTGGCGGAGGCTATCGCGATTGCGGGGAATGGTAAAAAGTAGAAGTTCTTTCCGCGTTCATCTGCCTTAATCCGCGGGAAGGAAGTTACTGACTCCCGACTCCTGACTCCTGCTTCTCCACAATTTCCGTCAGCATCTTGGGCTCCACGTTACCGCCGCTGATCACGGCCACGTTGATGCGGGTTTGCGGAAGTTCCTGCCGATGAAAGAGGAAGGCGGCCACGGTCACGGCGCCGCTGGGTTCGGCCACCAGCCTGGGGTTGGCAGCCAGCAGGCGCATCGCCTGGCGAATTTCTTCTTCACTGACGGCTACTATGCCGTCCACGTACTTGCGCATGTGCGCAAAGGAGATTTCGCCGACGCTTTGCGTGCGCAGCCCGTCGGCGATGGTGGTAGTGGTCTGCTCCGCTGTCCAGGAAACCACTTGGCCGGCACGCATGCTGGCCAGCGCGTCCGCCGCCAATTCCGGTTCCACGCCAATGACTTTGCAGTGGCTCCCCGCCTGCTTGATCGCCACCGCAATACCGCTGACCAGGCCGCCGCCGCCCACGGGCGCCAGGATAGTCTCCACCTCGGGCAAATCTTCCAGGATTTCCAGACCGATGGTTCCTTGCCCGGCGATGATGCTCTCGTCGTTATACGGCGGCACGATCACGTAACCATGCTCAGCCGCAAGTGCTTCGGCGCGGGTGCGGCGCTCCTCGCTACCCGGTCCCACCAGCACCAGCTCCGCCCCCATGGCGGCGGTGCTTTCGCGCTTGATGGCGGGAGCGGTCCGCGGCATCACGATGACGGCACGCACGCCCAGTGCGCGCGCCGCATAGGCCACGCCCTGCGCGTGATTGCCGCTGGAGTACGCGATCACACCCCGGCGGCGCTCCTCTTGCGACAGCGAAGCGATCTTGTTGTAAGCGCCGCGCAGCTTGAAAGAACCCACCGGCTGGAGGTTTTCCGGCTTGATGTAGAGTTCGCGCGAATCTTTGGGGTCCAGCTGTTGCGGAATGCGCGATTGCACCAGGTGGGTGCGCACGGTAACGTCCTGCAGCCGTTGCCGGGCTTCCTTGATTTGCTCGAGCGTAACGATGGTGGTGGTCTCCGAGAAACTAACTCTAGTCTAGCGGATTCAACCCGGGCAGTGTGTAACGTGGGTCGGTGTACTTTGGGAAGGCGGCAGCTGGTAGTTAGTTGCTGGTGGTTAGTAGCTGGTAGTTCGAGGGTGCTAGTATGCCGACTGACGACTAACGACTAACGACCAGCGACCAACTACCAGCTACCAACTACTAGATCTCAAGAATCACCGGCATGATCAGCGGCCGTCGCGCCGAGCGCTTCACAATGAAGCGCTTCAGGTCCTGGCGAATCTTCTCCTTGATCACGCCGTAATCGCCTTTCTCTTCGTCACTGGAAGCTTCCAGCGTCTGCAGTACGATCTGCCGCGCCTCGGGCAGGAATCCGTCCTCGCCCGCCGCAAAACCGCGCATCACGATCTCCGGCGCCGTCTCTACCCGCCCGGTGAGCTTGTTGATGGCGATAATCGGCAGCACGATGCCATCTTCGCTGAGGTGGCGGCGGTCGCGAATCACCAGGTCCTCCACCACATCGGTGCGCGAACCGGAATCAATGCATACCCGGCCCACCGGCACGCGTCCAGTCTTGCGCGCGCCTACTTCATCGAACTCCAGAATGTCGCCGCTCTCGATGGAAATCACTTGCCCCACCGAGCCCTTCATGGAGGCAGCCAGCTCAGCGTGCCGCCGCAGCTGGCGGAACTCGCCGTGGATGGGAATGAAGTAGCGCGGCTTGACCAGGTTGATGATCAGCTTCAGCTCTTCCTGGCTGGCGTGCCCGCTGACGTGTACCGGCGGGTGCGAGCCGTCCTCGTAAATCACGTGGGCCTCGCGCCGGAAGAGGTGGTCAATCATGCGGTAGATGGCCTTCTCGTTCCCCGGGATGATGCGCGAGGAAAGCACCACCGTGTCGCCGGGCTCGATCTTGGCGTGCTTGTGATTGTCCACCGCCGCGCGCGACAGCGCCGACATGGGCTCGCCCTGCGTCCCGCTGATCAGCACGCACACCTTCTGCGGCGGGAAGTTCTTGACCTCGCCGGGATGAATCAGCAGTCCGTCGGGCACGTCAATGTAGCCCAGGTCGGAGGCGATCTCCGCCGAGTCCGCCATGGAGCGCCCCACCAGCGCCACCTTGCGGTTGTACTCGTAGGCCAGTTCGAAGGCCAGCTTGATGCGGTGGATGGAGGAGGAGAAGCAGGAGATGAACAGCCGCCGCTCCGTCCAGGCGAACACTTCGTCGAACTTGCGGCGCACGGCGCGCTCGCTCGGGGTATAGCCTGTGCGCTCGACATTGGTGGAATCCTGGAACAGCGCCAGCACCCCGTCTTTGCCATATTCGGCAAAAGCGTGCAGGTCGAACAGCCGGTTGTCGGTGGGCGTGGGATCCACCTTGAAGTCGCCGGTGTGGATAATTACGCCCAGCGGCGTGTGGATGGCCAGCGAAACACAATCCACCAGGCTGTGCGTCACCTGGATGGGATTGATGGTGAAGGGGCCGATGGTAAAGCGCTCGCCGGCCCGGATTTCGCGCAGCTCAACATCGTCCAGCAGCCCGTGCTCTTCCAGCTTGTCTTCTACATAGGCCAGGGTGAACTCGGTGCCGTACACCGGAAGGTTGATTTCGGAAAGAATCCAGGGTAGGCCCCCGATGTGGTCTTCGTGGCCGTGGGTGAGCACGATGGCGCGCACCTTCTCGCGGTTCTCGATCAGGTAGGTGATATCGGGGACAACGATGTCCACGCCCAGCAGTTCGGCCTCGGGGAACATCAAGCCGGCGTCAATGACGATGATCTCATCGCCCCAGCGCACGGCCATGCAGTTCATACCGAACTCGCCCAGCCCGCCCAGGGGCACGATCTGTAACTTGCCTGTTGGCATATGTTGGATTAATTGGATGCTAGCACAACGCCTGTTGCCGGTCAGTGTCAGAAGGCGTCGAGCAGCTACCGAGCGTTCTTCTTGCGCACATGCAGCAGCTTCTGCACTTCGGCCACCAACCCTCCGCTTTCATCCCTAACCTCGACCACGAAAGCTGGCTCGACCTTCTCCTGGGTCCGCAGCTGCTGCCGGATGGATTCGATCTGCTCTTCGCTCAGCCGGAAGCTGGCTCGCACTTTGCCCCTCCCCGGCTTGCGGAAGCGGATGCTGGCTGACTTGTCCCACACAATATAGTCGCGGCCCAGGTTTTCGATCAGCATGAGCATGTAGAACGGGTCGGCCATGGAATATAACGAGCCGCCATAATGGGTGCCGACGAAATTGGCATTCCAGAAGCGCAGCTTCAGTTCCACGTCAATGGCCCTCCAGTCCGGCTGCAGCCGGGTCACCCGGATTCCCGCTCCCAGAAAGGGCGGCCAGAGGTTCATGATGTGCCGCATGTGACGCTTCAGAGTTCTGTGCATAGGGGTGAATCGTATGCTAGCAAATGCTCACGACTGTCCAGCCTCGGAGGTGCTTTGCTCCTCTCTGAAGGATGCGGTAAGGTGGTATCAGATGTCGGGTGAACGCAAGAATTCCTGGTTGATGCGGCGGGTGGAGGCCGCCCTGCGCCGCGGCTTCACCGAGGCTTATGAAACCGTCAAGGTGGATCCCAACCGCTTTCTGCTGCAGTTGCGGGCAGCCCATGGGTTGCCCATCTCTTCCTATAGCGGAGTTTTCTCCCTCGACCTCGCACAACTGGACGATGTCGCCGCCCAAACCATTCGCGGCGCCATGAAGATCGCGGCCGTCGAAGGCGCGGGCCTGGGCTTGGGCGGCATTCTCACCGTGCTGCCCGACTTGAGCATCCTGGCCGCCATCACCCTGCGCACCATCCAGAAGCTGAGCCTGGTTTACGGTTTCGAATACAACACCGATGAGGAGACCGCCGAGCTCTGGCTGGCCACTGCCAGCGCCGCCGGCGTGGACCTGAGCCGCGAGTTCCTGGAAAAGGAAGTGGTCAGCCGCATGGTGCCGCGCCTCATCCGCAGTATCGCCGTGCAGGCCAGCACCGAGGTGGTCGAAAAGTGGTCCGGGCGGCTGATCCCCGTAGCCAGTTCCTTCATCGGCGGCGGCCTGAATTACTATTTCGTGCGTGCCTGGGGCGAACGCGCCAGCGCCCATTTCCGCCAGAAACACCTGGGCGTGCGCGAGCGCCTGACCCTGATTTCGGCTCCTTCGTCATGATGCCTGCTTCCGCTCAGCGAATTTTCGCTTGCGCCGCCATCCTGTTTGACCTGGATGGCGTGCTGGTGGATTCCACTGCTTCGGTGGCTCGCCAGTGGGCGCTGTGGGCAAAGGAACACAATGTGCCCGTAGAGGAGGCGATTCACGCCGCCCACGGCCGGCGCACCCTGGAAACCATTCGTCTGATCGCCCCCCATCTCGATGCGGAGGCAGAAACCCTCCTGCTCGAAGCCCGCGAAGCCGACGATGCCGGTGCCCTGAAGCGCGTCAAAGGCTCTCTGGAGTTGCTTTCTTCTCTGCCGCCCAATCGCTGGGCGGTGGTGACCTCGGGC
>JBLMXE010000509.1:0-8421 GCA_050257615.1 Chlamydiota bacterium
GGCTCCTCGCAGGTGGCCAGCGGCTCCAACCAGGTGGCCAGCGCCTCCGACGAATCCGCCAAGATCAGCCTGCAGGCTTCCTCGGCCATTGATGAGGTCACCAGCACCATGCACGAGATGAGCATCAACGTGCAGAACATGGTGAAGAACACGCAGGTGCAGGCTTCCAGCGTGAGCGAGACTTCCGCTTCTATTGATGAGATGGTGGCTTCCATCCAGCGCGTAGCCGATACCGCCCGCGTGCTGCTCGACATTTCCAACCGCTCGCGCGAAGAAGTGCATAACGGAATTGCCACCATGGACAAGGCCACTGACGGCCTGAACCGCATCAACCTGGCCATCCGCTCTTCCGGCGACATTATTGATGTGCTCGGGCAGCGCGCCGACGACATCGGGAAGATCATCGAGGTGATTGATGATTTGGCGGAGCAGACCAACCTGCTGGCGCTGAACGCGGCCATCGAGGCCGCCCGCGCCGGCGAACATGGGCTGGGCTTCGCGGTGGTGGCTGACGAGGTGCGCAAGCTGGCGGAAAAATCGGCGCAATCTACCAAGGAAATTTCCGATCTCATCCAGAGCATTCAGCGCGAGGCGCGCAAGGCGGTGGACAATATGGATCGCAGCACCGCCATCGTCAACGAGGGCCTCACGCTGGGCCAGGACCTCAACGGCGCTCTGAAGAAGATTTCCAGCGTGGTCACCGAGGTCTACAAGTTCGCGCAGGAAATCGGCGCCGCCACCAACGAACAGTCCCACGGCTCCTCCCAGATTGCCAAGGCCACGACCCGGCTGAATGAAATCACGCATGAAATCAGCTCCTCGGTGGAGGAGCAGGCTTCGGGAGCCCAGGCAGTGGTGAAAGCCATGGAGCGCATGCGCGAACTGGTGCAACAGAGCACTTCCGGGTCCACCGAACTGGCGGCCTCAGCGGAGCAAATGTCGAAGATGGCACGCGCGCTGCTGGATGCCATGGACCGCTTTGTGCTGGAGGCCCTTCAGGAAGCCGCCAAAGCCGCGCCCGAACGGCGGGCAGCCGCGGCGGCGTCGCGAGCCTAACGGAGCAGCATGGAGAAGGACCTGCAAATCGTCGGGTTCCGGGTGGGCCGCGAGACCTATGGCGTGTCCATCGCCGCGGTGCACGAGATCGTGCGCGTGCCCGAAATCACGGCTGTGCCCAACGCGCCTGACTACCTGGAGGGGGTAATCAACCTGCGCGGCAAAATCGTTTCCATCATTGATCTGCGCAAGCGTTTCGGCGAGGCCGCCATCCAGCCCAGCAGCAAGAATCGCATTCTGGTCGCGGAAGTAAACGGCAAGCTGCTCGGTCTGGTGGTGGATTCCGCCTCCGAGGTGCTGAAGATTGCGCGCACCGAGATCGAAGCCCCGCCAGCCCTGGTGCAGGAAGGCCGTCTCAACTGCGTAACCGGGGTGGGCAAGTTGCGGGGGCGACTGATCATCCTTATTGACCTGGCGCAATTGCTACCCGCGGCGGAGCCGCAAACCCGGACCGAATCCGCTTCCCAAACATCTTCCTCGCTCGCCACCTTGCGGGCGCAAGCGGGAGCCAAATGAAGCTCGATGACCCCATCAACGCCTCGGCCGCCGCGGGCGTGCTCAGTGAAAGCGAGTTGAAACTGCTGCAGGTACTGGTTTACCAGGAGTGCGGCTTGCATTTCGACGAGCGCCGCAACCATTTCCTGCAGGACCGCCTGCTGCGCCGCATGCGCGCCTGCCAGACGCCTTCCTTCTACAGCTATTACCGCCTCCTGACCAGCAATGAGGGCAAGCGCGAAATGGCCGTGCTGCTGGAGAACCTGGCCATCCACGAGACCAGCTTTTTCCGCAACAAGGCACAGTTTGATCTGTTCCACAAAGCGATCATGGACGAACTGCTGGCCCGCAAGCAGGAGCGCCGCGACTGCAGCCTGCGGGTATGGAGCGCGGGCTGCTCCACAGGCCAGGAGCCCTATACCATCACCATGCTGATGTGCGACGCGCTTTCCTATTACTACCTGCGCAATCCCCTGCCTTACGAAATGCCCACTCCCAAACCCCTGGTGCCGCCGCCCTGGAAGGTGGAAGTGCTGGCCTCCGACATCAGCTACACCGCCCTGCGCACCGCCCAGGATGGGGTTTACACCGATACCCAGATGGAGGCGGTGGATTTTGCCTATCGCCTGCGTTACTTCGACAAGGTGGGCGACAAATACGCAGTCAAGAAAGCGGTCAAAGACCTGGTGCGCTTCGATTTCCATAATCTGAAAACCGAGTTTCTGCCCCAGCGCAACGACATTATCTTCTGCCGCAACGTCATGATTTACTTCGACGAACCGGAGCAGAGGCGCCTGGTGGAAAAGTTCTACCGCTGTCTGAATCCCGAGGGTTACCTGTTTCTCGGCCACGCCGAGAGCCTGTTCGGCATCAGCGATAAATTCCGCATGGTGCACCGCGACAACGGCACCGCCTATCAGCGAATCGAGGTGAAGGCGTGAGTTTTTTCCCCGAGGACCGGGCGGCCGAGTTGCGCCAGCTGTTTTTCGAGAGCGCACAGGAAATTCTGCAGACACTCAATCAGGAAGCGCTGCGCCTGGAAAAGAGCCCCGGGGAGGTGGAGATCGTGCGCGGTATTCGCCGCGCGGTGCACACCTTGAAGGGTGATTCGGCGGCGGTTGGACTGCGTGACCTCAGCCAGATTGCCCACGAATTGGAAGACGCCCTGGCGCCGGAAGTAACCAGCAGCGCCCCCGCCGCCGAACTGGTGGAACTGGTTTTGAGCGCTGCTGATACCTTTGATGGCCTGCTGGCCGCCTATCATGGCAACCTGCAACTGCCCAGCGTTGAGCCGTTGCGCGCCGCGATCCTGAGATTGCGCTCCGGCGCCGGGGGCAAGACACAGGTGGTCCCTCGCTCGTCGTCGGCTACCGCCATCTCCTGGAGCGAATACCAGCAGTTGGCAATTGACCAGGCCCTGCAACGGGGCAAAAAGGTGTACCGCATCGCCGCGGATCTGGACTCCAACTGCCCCATGAAAGCCGCCGCCTGGCAACTGTTTCACAACGTGCTCCAGCGGGCCGGCGACGTTCTGGCGGTGCAGCCGGAAAATGCCGGCTCGGAACAGGTCTCGCATCTCGAAGTCGTCATCAGCAGCGACAAGCCGGAGGCGTGGATCGCCGACCGCTGCCGCATCCCCGCGGTTATTGCCTATGCCAGGGTCACGCCCTGGAAAGCCCGCCAGCTGCCACAGCCGGGTGCGCCGGAACCGCTCTCCACTCCAGCCGCGTCCTCCACCCCGGAAAACGTTTTGCGGGTGGATGCCGAGCGCCTGGACCAATTGCTCAACTTGATCGGCGAACTCATCATCGGCCGCTCCATGCTGCAGCAGGTGCTGGGCGAATTCAGCCGCCGCTTCCCCAAAGACCCGTTGCGCACCCGTTTTGCCGATGCCATGGCCTTTCAGACCCGGGTGCTTAACGATCTGCAGCGCTCGGCCATGCAGGTGCGCATGGTTCCTGTAGAACACCTGTTCCGCCGTTTTCCCCGCATGGTGCGCGATGTCGCCAGGCAGTGTGGCAAAGAGGTGACGCTCCTGCTCAGCGGCCAGCAGACAGAATTGGACAAGAGCATTCTGGACGCCATTGCCGAGCCGCTCGTCCATCTGGTGCGTAATGCCATTGATCATGGGCTGGAGAGTGCAGAGGAGCGACAGAAGGCCGGCAAGTGCACCAAGGGCACCATTCGTCTTAACGCGTGCCACCAGGGCAATCATGTGGTGGTGGAAGTCGGCGACGACGGGCGTGGTCTGGATCCTGCTCTCATTCTGAAAAAGGCCGTGGAGCACGGAGTCGTGAGCAGCGAGGAAGCCGCCCGGCTCAGTCCCCCTCAAGTATTGGAGCTGATTTTCCGGCCCGGCTTCAGCACCGCCGAACAGATTACCGAGATTTCGGGGCGCGGCATCGGCATGGACGTGGTGCAAAGCGTGGTGCAGAGGATGAAGGGCAGCGTCAGCATCCACTCCGAGCCGGGTCAGGGCGCCACTTTCGTCATGCAACTGCCGCTCACGCTGGCCATCATCAAATCTCTGCTGCTGCGCATTCAGGGGCGCCTCTACGCCATTTCGCTGAACGCTGTGGTAGAAATCAGCCGCGCCTCCGAAGGCGCCATCCATCGTGTGGACAACCACGAGGTGTTACAGCTTCGAAACACTGTGCTGACCCTCGTGCGCCTGGGCAGTCCGCCGCCCGCCGCCGACGCCGGCAAGCGGATTTTCGTGGTAGTCATCGCCCTGGGCGAGCGCCGCTACGGGCTGATCGTAGACGCGCTCGTGGGCGAGGAGGAACTGGTCATCAAGCCGCTTGATGGGCAGGTGATCGCCAGCGAACTGGTTAGCGGCGCCTCCATTCTGGGCGACGGCACGGTCGTGCTGATGCTGAACCTGGCGGCGGTGGTGGAAAGTTATTCCCGGCAGGCCCTGCCGCCGCTCCCGGCCACCCTTCCCCCCATTTCCGCAACTCCTGCGTCGCTGCCGGGAGGTGCGCAATGAGCGACCCGGTGCGCGTGCTGGTGGTGGACGATTCCGCCCTCATGCGGAAGCTGATTCCGCAGATCTTGCAGGCCGACGGCTCCATCCAGGTGGTAGGAACCGCCATTGACGGCAGCTTTGCTCTGAAGAAGATCGAGGAACTCAAACCCCAGGTGATTACCCTGGACCTGGAGATGCCCGGCATGGGCGGCATGCAGGCACTGCGCGAGATAACGCTGCGCTATCGCCTGCCGGTGATTGTGGTCAGTTCCCACACTACCCAGGGCGCGTCAGCCACGTTCAAAGCGCTGGCCATGGGCGCACTGGACTTTGTGGCCAAGCCACACGACGCTTCCGCGCACATGCAGGAAGTGGCCCAGGAACTAGTCGGCAAGATCAAGGTGGCGGCCCACACCGAAACGCCGCGGCTTCCCGGCCCGCTTCCCCTGAGTTTCCAGAAAGCAGAAAAACCACGGGTGCGCCGCCGTCCCACGCCCACGCGCGTGGTCGCCATCGGCATTTCAACCGGCGGACCCAACGCCCTGCAGTACCTGCTGGCGCATCTGCCCGGTGATTTTCCCGGTTCCCTTCTGGTGGTGCAGCACATGCCGGAGGGATTTACCGACATGTTTGCTCGCCGCCTGGACGAGTGTTGCGCGCTGGAAGTCAAGGAGGCGCAATCCGGCGACCTGTTGCAGGCCGGCCGCGTGCTGATCTGCCCTGGCAATCGTCACATGCGGGTGCGGCGCATGCCCCTGGGGGACGTGGCCGTGCTCAGCGACGAGCCGAGAGTCAATGGCCACCGGCCGTCGGTGGATGTGCTTTTTCGCTCGGTGGCGGAAGAATTTGGCCCCGCCGCCATCGCCCTGCTCATGACCGGCATGGGCGACGATGGCGCCGATGCCATGGGGATGGTCAAGGCCGCGGGCGGCATGACCATCGCTCAAGCTAAGGAATCATGTACCGTTTTCGGCATGCCCCGCGCCGCCATCGAGCGCGGTCATGCCATTCGGGTGATCGCTTTGGACGTGCTGGCGAATACCCTGCAAGCACAGTGCCTGCACGAAGTGCAGCCACCAGAAAAGCTGGCGCGGGCGCAAGCCGGCCAGACGAATTAAGTATCGTGCCGGCTTCCCCGGCCGCCGCATGGAAGGAGAGCAGTATGGAGCCGTTCGCGCGAGTACTCCGCAAAGACGGGCAGGCGATCCGCTATCTGATCGTGGATGACTCGGTGTTTGCGCGCAAGAACCTGAGCCGCATGATCGAATCCTTCGGCGGCCAGGTGGCGGGGGAAGCCGGCAACGGCCGCGCTGCCATCGTCGAATACGACCGTTTGCATCCCGACCTGGTGCTCATGGACATCACCATGCCTGAAATGGAAGGCATCGAGGCCGCTGAAAACATTGTGCGCCAGCACCCGGAGGCCCGCGTCATCATGGTCTCATCGGTGGGTTACCAGGAAAACATCGTCGCCGCCTTGCAGCACGGCGCACGTCACTTTGTGCAGAAGCCGGTCAAGGCCGAGGTTCTCTACGAAGTTATCAAGTACGTCATGGGAGAAGACTGCGTAGTGGCCAAGGGAGCCACCCAGGGGTCCTAAGATGAAAATGGAACTGATCCAGCCGTTTATCAATGCGGCCGATGCTGTCCTAGCCCAGAATCTGAACTGCCAGACCCGGCTGGGGCACTTCGTCATGGAAGAAAACGCCTATCACAGCAAGGGCGTCGCTGCCGTAGTCAGGGTGGTGGGCGACATCGAGGGGCGCATCATTTTCGACGTGGAGCCCGCTACCGCCACCCGCATGGCCAGCATCATGGCCGGAACCGAGCGCCAGGAATCGGAGGAACTGGTGCGGGAGACCATCTGCGAACTCGCCAACCAGGTGATTGGCAATGCCATTACCACGCTCAACGATCAGGGCTTCCGCTTCAAAGTGAACCCGCCACAGGTGCACGAAGGCGAGGGTTCGAAGAGCAGTGAAGATACCGAGGCGCTGGTCATGTGCTTCGATACCGACAGCGGCCAGGTGTTCATGAATATCGCTATGCACTACAAGCGCCGCCGCCGCGGGGAGCAGATCTAGAAGCAGTTCTCAGTGGTCGGTTGCCAGTTGACGTGCGAGAAGACGAGAATTCAGAACCCTCCAGGCTGATTAGATAACCGTGTCGGCTCCCAGCCGCCGAGTATTAGGTTGCTCAAACAACCAAGGTTCGGAGGAAAGGAGCCGAGCAGGGTGCCCCACCCTTTGCGGTTTGTGCAAAGGGTGGGAAAGAGAATGATGGACTCCTAAGCGGCAGGTCTCACCTTCAACTCAATGGGCGGCGAGTCGTTGATCTTCCCCCGTCCCGCTTCCCCATAGGCATACCGCCGGTAGCTGCTCCAGCGCCACTGCTCGGGTGCGCTCACCAGGCCGCGCCACTCAGCCACCCAGCTATCTCGTCAACCAGCCCCTGGCCCGCACCGTGAGCACCGCGTAGGGGAAAATCCAGAACATGAAGAAAAATGAGTAGTACGCGTAGACCACGCCGTAGATGAAGTCCTTGGAGCGCTCGCTGCGCAGGTAGTAAATCATGTTGAACAGCGACACCAGGCCGATGGCCAGCAGCAGCCGCGGAATCATGCCCGGGTGGCTGTAAACCAGCGCCGAAAGCAAAACGATGGTGAGGTAATTCACGGGATAACGCAGGTTGGAGGTGATGCGCTCCCACACCGAGATGATGCGGGGCACCAGCGGCCGCTTCCACACGATGCGCATAAAGTTGATCTCTTCGCGCACGTAGCTGCGGTCCCAGCGCAGAAACATCTTGCACATCTTGCTGTAGTTTTCCGGCACCACCGTGTGCACCGTGGCCGTGCGCTGGTAAACCGTGTCGTAGCCCTGCCCCAGCACCATATTGGTCATGGCGCGGTCCTCGCCGAAGGTGCAGCGCGCGCCCAGGAACTTCTGTTCCATCCAGGCGGGCAGCACACGGCGCACCACGGAGGTGCGATATGCGGTGAGCGCGCCGGGGCAGCAATACACGGTGCCATAGGACGATTCCACCGCTCGCATCAGGTCGAACGACAGAATGTACTGCACATGCAGCATGCGGGGAATCACGCCGCTGCGCCGGTTATAGACCTCCACCTTCCCCGCCACCGCACCCACTTTGGGATCGCGAAAAGGCCCGGTGATGGCCAGCAGCGAGTTGGGCTCGATTACGCTGTCGGAATCCAGGGTGACGATCACCTCGCCGCGTGCCTTCTCGAAGCCGATCGCCAGGGCGGCGCGTTTGCCCTGGTTCTTGGGCTGCCGGAAGGCGGTCACCATTAGGGGATAGCGGGCGGCGGCGCGTTGAATGTGGACCCAGGTATCGTCGGTGCTGCCATCGTCCACTACAAAAATCTCCAGGCGATTGTGGGGATAGAGTGCTGTGGCCACCGATTCGATGGACTTCAGCACCATCGGGCCTTCGTTATAGGCGGGAATAATCACGGTCAGTCGCGGCGCATCCGCCATGCCGGCTGCCGGGAAGGGGCGGTAGCGAAACCACAACACGGTGCGAAAGATCAGGAGGCTGAAGCCCATCGCCATCCACAGGATACTGGGCCGCGCCATCAGCTTGCCCCAGCGCCCGTGTTCCGCGGCATGCCATGCCGACCGGAACAGGGAATCATGCACGCTGGCATAGATCAGGAAGGCCAGCCCGCAGACAATAGCGAGAAAGAAGACCCAATCCCAATAATCCTTGGAGTCTTGCTGAGAAGGCTGCAGAATACTGTTTTCCTCTGGTACCGGCAGCGGCGCTTCGCCGGCCACCGGCAAGGGTACATCCATAACATTCATGAAGGGAAGGATCTCCGATGGCTCACTGAAAGCAGACCTTTGATTGTACTAAACCGGCATTTCAGAATAAGTTTC
>JBLMXE010000510.1:0-4965 GCA_050257615.1 Chlamydiota bacterium
GTCGTAAGGCCGGTTAATTCCTCGAAACAGGTGTGAACAGGGGATTCGACTACTACGGTTTCGGTGTGGACTGTACACCAGAAAGAAGAGCCCACTCCCCAAGTTTTATAGAATGCCGCACAGCCCGCATGGTGTCAAGGTAGTAGGCCAGGTTGTGGACGGTGTTCAAGACCATAGCCAGAACCTCATTGCCGGCGTAGAGATGCCGCAGGTAAGCGCGCGAATAACGGGCACAGACGCGGCAGCCGCAGTGGGGATCGAGCGGACCTTCGTCCTGGGCGTAGCGCGCCTGCTTGATGGAAATTCTGCCTGCCGAAGTGAACAGCAGGCCGTGGCGGGCAGCGCGCGTGGGCAACACGCAATCCATCATGTCAACCCCCATGCCGGCGTATTGCACGATTTCCTCCGGTGTGCCCACGCCCATCAGGTAGCGGGGGCGGTCGGCGGGAAGATAGGGGAGAGTTGCGGCCACAATTTCCTTAGTCAGGGCGCGCGGTTCGCCTACGCTCAGGCCGCCAATGGCATAGCCGGGAAAGCCGATTTCCACGGTGCGTTCCGCCGATTCGCGGCGCAGATCGGGGTACATGGAGCCCTGGATGATGCCGAAGAGGGCTTGGCGGTCGGCGACTGACGGACGACGGTCGACGGCGGAGTCGTTGGTCGCTGGTCGTTGGTCGTTGGCAGAGTCGACGGCTGACGGTCGACGGTGGACGGGAAAGGCGCCGTCGGCCTTCGGCTCTCGGCTCTCGGCACTGCACTGCACCGGCTGAGTGCTGAATGCTGATTGCTGAGTGCTGAGCTTCGCCGTCGGCCATAGACCGTCAGCCGACGACCAAGGCACGTCGTACTTATGCTCCTCAAAATACCGCTTGCTGCGTTCCGCCCAGCGCAGCGTCAGTTCCATGGAGGCGCGGGCGCGCTGGCGGTCGGCGGGATGTTCGGTACACTCATCGAAAGCCATGATGATGTCGGCGCCCAGGCCGACTTGCGCAGCGATAGCCGTTTCCGGGCTGAGAAAGTGGGCGGTGCCGTCCAGGTGCGAGCGAAAGGCCACGCCCTCCTCGCTGACCTTGCGCAGGTCGCTTAGGCTGAAAACCTGGTAGCCGCCGGAGTCGGTGAGAATGGCGCGCCGCCAGGACATGAAGCGATGCAGCCCGCCCAGCTTGCGCACCTGCTCCACACCTGGCCGCAGATAGAGGTGGTAGGTGTTGCTGAGGAGGATTTCGACGCCCAGGTCCTCCAGCAAATCCTGCGGCACGGCTTTGACGTTGGCCAGCGTGCCTACGGGCATGAACACGGGCGTTTCCACCGCGCCATGGGGCGTGAGCAGGCGGCCGGCGCGGGCGGTGCCGAGGCGGGCGTTGATTTCGAAGCGAAGGGACATTGGGCTGAGGAGATTGTAGCGGAGGGAGAACGGCTGTTGGCTCTTGGCTCTTGGCTGTTAACCGTTGCGTTGTGGCGCGGGCGCCCGACTCCGCTCAGGGCAGGCTCTTGCCCGCGTCGGGCAGAGTCGTCGGACTGCATTCGCCACTTAAGCTTTTTCTGCGTTGATCCGCGTGCATCCGCGGCGAGGAAGTTGATTTCAGGGAGGGCGACGCCGGCGCTACGAACCAGCGCCGGGGCGCATGCACCATAAAGCTAGCTGGCGGCGCGCAGTTCGGGCAGGCGCTGTTGCAACTGTTCGAGATGGTGCAACTCGTGGCCGGCAATGACGTAGAGCAGAGCGCGCACCGAGACTTCCTTGCCGTTGGCGACGCCACGGCGGCCGAAGGCCTCGGCAGAGAAGCTGCGAAACAGCGCCACGTTGGCGCGGCGCAGATGCTCGAGTTCCTGGGTCAGGTCCCGCAGCGTGCGTTCGCTGAAATTCGACTCGCGCACGTAGTCGTCCTGCTCCCAGCCGGGGATGGGCTGGGCATCGCCGCGGGCAAAGCGCAGGGCGCGGCAGGACATGAGGCGCTCGGCGTCGCACAAGTGGCCGACAATTTCCTTGATGTTCCATTCCGCCGGCTTGCGGCGGGAGGTCGCTTCGCGCTCTGAGAGCGGGCGCAAGAAGGCCAGCGTCTCTTCAATCTGCCTTTCCAGCAGTTCGACGATGTCGCCATCAGGCACGCGGCGGATGTAGGTCTCAAGGCCGGGGGAGTATTCCGACGTTTGCGGGCGGAGGGAGCGGAAGCTGGGCATGGCCAGCATTGTACCGCGATGCTGGGGCTCGCGCCGTCATGTAGCATTCAGCACTCAGCAGTCAGCCTTCAGCCAGAAACGCTCTGTTAGCGCGGCGAAGAAACCAACCTTCACGGGCTGATGCTGAGTGCTGCTGAATGCTACGAGAGCAGCTTCTGCATCTCGGCATACGTGACCGTGCCCTCCAGCGCCGTGTAGGTGCCGCTCTGCTGCAACTCCTGCGCAATCCGACGCAGCAGGCCCAGTCCGGCCAGCATGGGCTTGGATCCCAGGCTGACACGGGCCACACCCAGGCGCTGCAATTCAGGAATGGCGGAAACGCCGGGACCGGCCAGAATGTTGATGGGAAATTTCAGGTCCTTCACGAAGCGGGCGATCACTTCCGGTTCCTTCACACCGGGCAGGAAGATGCAGTCGGCGCCGGCGTCGCGGAAGGCAACGGCGCGGCCCAGAGCATGGTCATAGCGCGATTCGGGTGCGCCAATTTGGTTGAGGTAAACGTCGGTGCGGGCGTTGATGACCAGGGGCACACCGGCCTTGCTCCCGGCCTCACGCACGGCACGGATTTTCTCCACTGCCAGAGAGACATCCATCAGGGCGGTATCGGACTCCTCGGTACTGTCTTCCAGGTTCATGCCCACGGCTCCGGCTTCTATAACCGCTGCTGCCGTTCGTGCGGCATCTTCCGGGCGCGGGCCGTAGCCGGATTCGGCGTCGGCGGTGACCGGCACCTTTACCGCTTTTGTGATGCGCGCCACCACCGCCAGCATCTCCTCGCGCGAAATGCGCTGGCCATCAGGATAACCCAGAGCGAAGGCGACCCCGGCACTGCTGGTGGCTATGGCGGGCACGCTTGCGGATTCCAGAACGCGAGCGCTGGCCACGTCCCAGCAGTTGGCGAGGACAAGGATGTTGGGACCGTAGTGCAGGCGGCGGAAGGTTTCGGTGAGCGACTTTTGGCGGTCGGGGTTCATGTAATAAGCACTCAGCAATCAGCAGTCAGCCATCAACGCTCAGCTGCAGAACCAGGTACCCACCCAAGGTCCAGGGGCTGAATACTGATGGCTGAGTGCTGAATGCTTGAACTCAATGTCCTTTAGTGATTGTCTGCGGTTCTTACCCGCTGCATAAATTTACCTAGGCTGACCACGGCGCGGCTGACGGTGCCGCAGCCGATCTCCTGTTGATCGTCGCGGGCGCTCACACGAAACACGTAGAAGCGGCCGTTGGCGGACTCCAGCGTGGCCTCCGCTTTGACCAGCGCGCCCACGCCGGTGGCGGCGCGGTGCTCGATGTTGATGGCAGTACCCACGGTGATCTCATCACCTTCACAGTAGGGCTGCAAGGCGCGAAAAGCGGCCGTCTCCATCAGTCCGATCATGTGCGGCGTGGAATAGACGGGAGGCAATTGGGGGTCGTGGTAGGTCAGCGTCTGCTCAAACGCGACCTTCTGCTCCGCTTGGCCGCTGACGCCGGGGGAAACGGGTTTCATGGGAAATAAATCTATCAGGGCGGATGTGGTGATGCCAATGTGGAGAGGAGCACTCAGCAGTCAGTATTCAGCACTCAGCCGGCCACGTTTAGTTGTACTCATCATCATCCCCAGTTCAGGGGCTGAATGCTGATTGCTGATTGCTGATTGCTCCACACAACCGCCGAAAGAATATCTGCCCTTGTTGGGTACAATGTATGGAAGTGGGGTGCTCGCAGAAGCTTCATGCAGTTCACAGAACAATATGACGTAGTAGTGGTGGGCGCGGGGCATGCCGGCTGCGAGGCCGCGATGGCGGCGGCGCGCATGGGCCTGCGCACGGCCCTGTACACCCTCAACGTGGACCTGATCGCACAGATGTCGTGCAATCCGGCTGTGGGCGGCATCGCCAAGGGGCACCTGGTACGGGAAGTGGATGCCCTGGGTGGCATCATGGGCGAGGTCACCGACGCGGTGGGCATCCAGTTCCGCTTACTGAACACGTCGCGCGGCCCGGCGGTGTGGTCGCCGCGCGCGCAGTGCGACAAGCAGGCCTACCGGCTGAAGATGCGCGAGGTACTGGACTCGCAGGCCAACCTTAAAATCAAGCAGGCGGAGGTGGCGGAACTGCTGGTGGAACGGTCGTTGGCCCTTAGTCGTTCGTCGTTAGCGAATGCCAACGACCAAGGACCAACGACTAACGACTTACTTATCTGCCGCGGCATCAAGCTGCGCGACGGCCGTACCGTGGGCGCAGACGCGGTCATCATCACCACGGGAACATTCCTCAACGGGCTGATTCACTGCGGCGAGCAGCAATATCCCGCGGGGCGCAGCGGGGAGCCGCCTTCGGTGCTGCTGGGCGAATCGCTCAAGCGCCTGGGCCTGCGCGGCTGCCGACTGAAGACCGGAACCCCGCCGCGACTGGACGGCCGCAGCATTGACTGGTCGCGCTTCCAGGCGCAGCCCGGCGACCCCGATCCCACGCCCTTCAGCTTCCGCACCCGGCGAGTGGCCCATGCCGACTCGCAGGTGCCGTGCTACATCGCTTACACCACCGGGGAAACGCACCGCATCATCCGCGAAAACGTGCACCGCTCACCCATGTACAGCGGGCAGATTCAATCCATCGGGCCACGATATTGTCCTTCTATCGAGGACAAGATCGTCAAGTTTCCCGATAAGGAAACACACCAGCTGTTTCTGGAGCCCGAAGGCCTGCACACGCACGAAATCTACGTCAACGGGATGAGCACTTCCCTGCCCATTGACGTGCAGATGGCCATCATCAAGTCGGTGCCCGGGCTGGAGAC
>JBLMXE010000511.1:0-4730 GCA_050257615.1 Chlamydiota bacterium
CGCGCCGCTTTCCCCACAAAAAGGCGAAGCGGGTATCCAACGGAGTTGCTGGTCAAGGCGGCATTCGCGGTTTCCTGCGCGGGCTTCCGTTGGCTTTTCAGCGCGGCCGCTCCGCCGGTCTCAACGCCACCTACCACTTCACCTTTACCGGAGCGGAGGAGTTGACGGCCACGGTGGTCATTGAAAACGGGGCCTTGACGGTGAAGGAAGGCCACGCGGGCACAGCCGATCTGCATTTGACGGCCGACAGCCAGACCTGGCTGCGCTTCTTGCGCAAGGAAGCCAACCTGGTCTGGGCGCTGGTACGGCGGAAGATCCGCATCCACGGTTCGCCGCGCCTTTTGCTGGCTTTCGCCCGCTGCTTTCCCTCATAGACGGGAGCAGGTAGTTTGGGAGAAAGTGGTCGCTCAGACGAGAAGATGGTGGCGACTCACGTGTTGTCGCCATCGCAGGCGCGAAATCTAGCGGCTGACCGCCTTTTCGTTGTCTTTAAGCTTGTCGAGGATGCCGATAGCCACCTCGATCAGGTCCTGGTCCACCTTGCGGTTTTCGCCGATGGCCTCGGCCAGGGAAACGGAAACGATCTTGTTGCCGCGCAAAGCGGCCATGCAGCCAAATTCGCCCCGGTGCACCATGTCAATGGCGCCGATGCCGTAGCGGGTGGCCAGCACACGGTCGAAGGCGCTGGGCGAACCGCCGCGCTGGATATGCCCCAGCACCACGGCGCGGGTTTCGAAGCCGGTAAGGCGCTCGATTTCGTGAGCCAGGACGTTGCCGATGCCGCCCAGGCGGACGTGGCCAAACTCGTCCGTGCCCGCCGCGTTGACCACGGGCGCGCCGTGCTGGCGGTCCGTATCATTAGCGAATTTGGCGCCCTCCGCCGCCACCACGATGCTGAAATAGCGTCCCCGGGCATGGCGCAGGCGGATGGTCTCAGCCACCTCCTCAATATCGAAGGGTTTCTCGGGAATGAGGATGACGTCGGCGCCCCCGGCAATGCCGCTGTACATGGCGATCCAGCCGGAATCACGGCCCATGACCTCGACCACCATGACCCGGTTGTGGGCCTCGGCGGTGGTGTGCACGCGGTCAATAGCGCTGGTAGCCACGTTGACGGCAGTATCGAAACCAAAGGTGAAGTCGGTGCCGCTCAGATCGTTATCTATGGTCTTGGGCACGCCCACCACCTTCACGCCCTTTTCGTGCAGGCGCAGGGCGACCGAAAGCGTGTCGTCGCCTCCAATGGCGACCAGGGCGTCCACGTTGTTCTTTTTCAGGCTCTCGATGCAGCGGCCCAGTCCGTTTTCATATTTGGCAGGATTGGTGCGCGAGGTGCGCAGAATGGTGCCGCCGCGGGGAAGGATGCCGCCCACGCTGGCAAGGTCAAGCGGTTCGGTGTTGTTCTCCAGCACGCCGCGCCAGCCTTCCAGGAATCCGACAAATTCGTCGTTGTGGTGGAAAATGCCCTTACGCACCACTGCGCGAATCACCGCATTCAGTCCGGGGCAATCGCCGCCGCCGGTGAGAATTCCGACCTTCATCTGCTGCTCCCTAGTAGCCTCGTGGTATGGCCCTCGGCAGGTGGGAGTCAGCGCCGGCGATCCTTGCGGCTCGGCCCTAATCCTCGCCTTGAGGGGAAGAAAATAGACTACCACGTTTGCGGAGAGAAGCCCGGCGCAGGCCAGAATCAGCGCTGCAGGCCGATTTTGAGAGCCTCTTGTCCACGGGCCAGGGTACGAAAAGCGTAAATCGGGGTGGGCGCCGCCGGAGTGGATAGTTGCTCACTCAGGTCTGGAGACGGCGTGCTCGAAGCAGACGGCGACGCGGTTGACTCAAGCGTGAAGTAGTAGTGGGTATCGGGCTGCAAAGAGTGTAAGACCACACGATGAGTGGTGGGGGTCCAAGGGATGTTCGCAGTTTGATCGAGGCTTTGCGGGCTGGTGCCGTAGCGCACAAGAAACGAGGAAGGCAGGTTGCTGGACCAGGCGATAGTGGCGGAGTCGGGTGTGATCTGGTCGAATAGCGGGCCATTGGTGATGCGGACGCTGCTTTGCACAGCGTAGCCCGCAGGCTGGGTGGTGAACTGGCTGCTGGCGCTCCTGGTCCCGTCCGGTTCAAGAATTGCGAAATAGTATGTGGTGGCGGGCTGCAGCTTTTTCAGGCTGATTTCGTGGGTGCTGGTTCTCCACGGCCTCTGGATGCGGGAAGCGAGATTGTCAGGAGCGGTGCCGTAGACCACGATGGTCTCCACCGGCATGATGGTGTGCCACCACACGACCACAGACCTGCTGGTGACCTTTTCCGGGATGGGACCGGCCACAACCGTGTCGCTTCCGGCGTCGGGGCTCAGATCGGGTTTCGGTGCAGACTGGGCCAGCAGGACCGTGCCCAGGGCCAGCAACGCCGCCGGGAGTGCGAGGGCTCTCCTCATCTCACTACGCGTGCCGTGTACGCCACGGCTGGCTTGGCTTTGGACGAAGCGGCTCCAAGTCTTTGGATGTGGGACGCCTTAGGCAAGGTGGCCTACGCTTAGCTACCAACTACCGATTCTCGATGGTGTAAGATTTTCGCCATGCGCGTCCTGGGCGTAGACTGCGGCACGGAATACACCGGGTATGGTGTAGTCGAGGAAGCCGAGGACGGCCGCCTGATTTGTCACGCGGTGGGCGCCATCCGCCTGAACGCCCGCGAGCCACTGCCGGCGCGCCTGAACAGTATCTTTTGCCGTCTCAGCCAACTGATTCACGAACACCGGCCGGATGATGTGGCCATCGAAGACGTGTTCTATGCCGTGAACGTCAAGTCAGCTCTGAAGCTGGGACAGGTCCGGGGCGTGGCCATGCTGGCGGCGGCCACGGCGGGACTGCCGGTGGCCGAGTACGCGCCCCTGGCCATCAAGTCGGCGGTGGTCGGCTACGGCCGGGCAGAGAAGTCGCAGGTGCAGCAAATGGTCAGCCGCCTGCTCTGCCTGGAGTCTTTACCTCAACCTTCCGATGCCGCCGACGCGCTGGCCATCGCCATCTGCCACCTGCATACGGCGGCGACGCTGGCCCGCCAGGCGGCCGCACAAACCTAGGGAAATGATCATGCAAGCTGGCCGATGGATGCTGGTTCCGAGTCTTGTGGTGCTCGCTCTTGCCCTGCAGGCGCAGGTTCCCGACCTGAACCCGCAGCAGAAGTTCACGCCCCAGCCTATCGTCAGCTTCTCCCTGGAATTGGCCGGAGCAGTGCCGCCTTACTACTCCATTTCCGTGGAAAGCACGGGCGACGCTGCCTACCGTTCCAGCCCCATCCCCGGGGACATGGAAGGGGACCCGTACATCACCAAGTTTGTGGTATCCCAGCCGGTTCGTACCCGTATTTTTGAGCTGGCCAAGAAGCTGCATTACTTCAAGGGCGACTACGAATACCACAAAGGGCACCTGGCTAACACGGGCGCGAAGACCCTCTACTACACCGACGAGAATACCAACAACTCCACCACCTACAACTATTCCAGCAACCAGGAGATTCAGGAATTGACGCGGCTCTTCCAGGGCATCTCCACGACTCTCGAATTTGGGCGGCGGCTGCAGTACTACTACGATCACCAGAAGCTGGGGCTGGACGAGGAACTTAAGCGCATGGACCAGATGGCGCAGGAGGGCGAGTTGGACGAGTTGCAGGCGGTTTCCCCGATTCTGCACAAAATAGCCGGCGATCCCGAAGTCATGCACATTGACCAGGAACATGCCCGGCGCCTGCTGCAGATGGCGTCGGCAGGCCCGCGGAAACGCTGACCGGCTAAACGAAACTTTCCCGTTCTCAGCCACTTAGCTTCTATCTTCGCAACTCTGGTTGCAACCGGGAGTAGAATACTAGCGTCTAATAAGGGGGAGAGGATCCCTCCAGGAGTGTGCCATGACCCAGCGAGTAAGCAAAGCGCTTCTCCTGCTGGCGGTGTTTGTCTGCGGGCTGTTCACCATCTCCGCCCTTGCCGATACTCAGGTACGGATTGTTCGCCTGAGCGACCTGGATGGCGATGTGCAGATTGACCACGGCACAGGTTACGAAAAGGCTCTGCGCAACATGCCTATCACGCAAGGCGTAAAGCTGTGGACCAAGGCGGGCGGACTGGCGGAGGTAGAGTTCGAGGACGGCAGCACGGTGCGCCTGACTCCCAACACCATCGTGGAATTCCCCCAGCTTTTGCTGCACGATTCCGGCGCCAAGGTGAGCACGGTTGCGGTCAGCCAGGGCACGGCGTATTTCAATATTGGAAAGCAGAAGAAGGATGAGTTCACCGTAGACATCGGCGGCCAGCACACGGCCATCAAGGATGCGGCCACCTTCCGCGTGAACCGCGAGGATACGCAGGCGAAGCTTTCCGTCACCAAGGGCGAGCTGGACGTGCAGGGGCCGGCGGGCGACGCCAAAGTTGCCAAGAATCACACCCTGAACATCAATCTCAGCGGCCAGACGTACGAGGTCGCCAAGGGCGTGGTTCCTGACCAGTACGACAAGTGGAACAAACAGGAAGGCCAGTTTCAGAAGCAGTACAACTACGGCAACGCCGTTACCAGTTCCTGGCCCTACAGTTACGGCCTGGCCGACCTGAACTACTACGGCAACTATTTCTATCAGCCGGGATGGGGCTGGCTGTGGCAGCCCTATTACGTGGGTGCAGGCTGGGATCCGTTTATGAACGGCGCCTGGTCGTGGTACCCCGGCGTTGGCTATACCTTCATCTC
>JBLMXE010000512.1:0-3510 GCA_050257615.1 Chlamydiota bacterium
TACCCGGTTCACAATCACCGTGTCCACGGTGAGTCCGTGAAGGGAGAAATAGACGAACGCGCGCTGGGTCTCGCGCAGTACCATCTTCTCCGGGTTTGTTGCCAGCCGCACGGTCGTGAGGCGCGGATCCTCGAGCAGTTCGTCAATACCCTCGAGCTTCCGGAACAGCTCCTGGACGTTGGCAAAGTAGCTGTCAGTTGGAAGCTCAACCGGCGAAACGTGACGAGCGAGCGGCCGCACCGCCTTGAGGAGACTGCGCTGGAAGGGGAACACGTGCTTCATGTACCAGTCGAGCGTGGTCGGCATGCTCACGAATCGCATGGACTCGGCGGTGGGCGCGCAGTCCAGCACGACGGCATCGTAAAGCTTCTCGCGCCAGTACTGATTCACGTAAAGCATGGCACTCAGCTCTTCCATGCCGGGGAGAATCGCCAACTCCTCCGCTTCGACGCCGCTTATACCCGTGGTGCGCAGCACTGAGACGACATAGGAGGAGATCTCCTGCCAGTGGCGCCTGATCTCCTTCTGGATGTTCACTTCCTGGATGGCCAAGTGGCTGTTAACCGGGAATGGGTCGGCGGTTTGTCCCTGGAAGAGGCCGGTGGCCAGATCGAAAGAGTCCGCCAGGCTGTGCGCGGGATCGACGCTCATCACGAGGGTTCGGAGCCCGAGTTGCGCCATCCTTACCCCGGTGGCCGCGGCAAGGCTAGTTTTCCCCACGCCTCCTTTCCCAGTGAAGAGGAGGATACGCATACCCTTATTCTAGTCCTGCCAAGAGGGGGCGGTTCTTTTCAATCCACGCCGCGGTGTGCCGCGGCACTTCGGGACCGGTGGCGAGTCGTGCCAGGTCAGCAGGTGTATCAACGTCGAACCAAGCGGGGCCGACTGCGGTGGTAAGACCACACTTCCAAGAGGCCCGGAGGGTGTCTTCCAGGGTGAAGGGACCAGACCATCGAACGCCGCGAAACATGTCCGAATGGGTGCGGCGGCAGGCGATGACGCAGTAACCGCCGTCATCGGTCGGAATCAGGGCCACGTCGGCGGGCGATGACAGCACTGTTTGCAGGTGTGACGCGGGCAAGGTGGGGGCATCCGTCCCGACGATCACCGCTTGCGGGCGGTGCTCCGAGAGGGCTGCGTTCAGAGCATGCAGCATCCTGGTGCCGAGGTCGCCCTCCTCCTGCAACCTCCTCGCAACCTTTGTCCCCGGCCAAGCATCCGTATTCATGTTGGTGTGCAATTCGATGTCGGCGACGCGACTCAGAATGGCGATCCGTTCGAGCATGTCTGCAACAAACGCCTTGTGCAAAAGGGCGGCCTCACCAGCCCCCAGGCGCTCGGCAAGCCTGGTCTTCACATGGCCGGCCACGGGCGCCTTGGCGAAGAGGATAATGACGGGCCGCATGAAGTGATTGTAGACTGGTGTTTTCGGGCGATTGTTTTCGATGAGGGGAAGAATGTTTAAGATCGGTCGTTTTCGTCTGTTTGCGATCTGCGTGTCGGGCGCCCTGGCGGCTGGAGCGGCGACTGCCGCGCCAAAGGCCGGAAAGGGCGACGCAGGCAAGGGGAAGGCTGTTTTTGAGCAGTGCGCGGTGTGCCACAACGCCGACAGCACCGACAAGAAGATGGGGCCTGGGCTGAAGGGCCTCTTTAAACGAGCGAAGCTGGCGAGTGGCAAGCCAGTGAATGAAAGTAACATCCGTGCGACCATCGACGCGGGTGGTAACGGAATGCCTCCCTACAAGGAGATGCTGTCGGATCAGGAGAAGGACAACCTGATCGCGTACCTGAAGACGCTCTGAGGTTTCCGTCCAGCTGAACGGCCGCGGACCGCGGTTGACGAGGCCGCGGCGCAACGTCTACAGTGAAGAGAGCCTGCCGAGCAACCGGTTTCACGTCCCTATCGTCTAGCCCGGCCTAGGACACCGCCCTTTCACGGCGGCAACGCGGGTTCGAATCCCGCTGGGGACGCCAATTCTTCTTTGCCCAGGGTTGCAAGGGCTCTACGCCATTAATGGGGGCAGGCCCAGTCGCTGACGTTCTCAAGAACACATTACCTTAACTCTCAACCGGTAGTTGTTGAAGTTTCGAAACCCGTACGCCTGCCGTTGGAGGACCTCCATTTTCGTATGGAAGCCTTCGGTGATGCCGTTGTTGCGGGTGAAGCGCCACATGGCAACGATCTCCTCTGACCAGGAGGACAAGGTTTCGCCAAGTTGTACCAGTTGCGCCAGGCCGGCCTGGCGCAGTTGGTAGACGGCGCGCAGGAACCGGGGTATGAGCTTCTGGCACTGCTTGCGGGTGCGGTGCTTGTTGAGCAGTAAATAGCACAGGCGCTGCTTGAAGCGGTAGATCAGCTCGAGCACCGGATGCGGGGCGAGATACGCCGCGAGCCTGGCCTGCTGTTCGGGGCTGAGCTTGTGGCGATGGCGGCGCATTAACGACCGCAGGCCGCGATGCTTGGAACCCCGGGGGTCGAGCTCGCGCCAGCAGGCCAGGAAGTGGTGGTTGATGAGCCGGATGACGTGGAAGCGGTCGGCCACGATGCGGGCGTTGGGGAAATGCTTGCGCACCAGCGCGCGATAACCTGCGGCCAGATCCATGCAGACCACCCGGACCGCGCTTTTGCCCTCTAAGCGTTCCAGGTAGCGCTCCAGCGAGGCCTCGCTGCGGCCCAGCACCACATCGAAGACGCGGTGCTTACGCAGGTCACAGAAGGTGGTGGCATAGCCGTGGCGGCGACTGAAGAAGTGCTCGTCCACGCCCAGGACCTGGGGGCACGCCGCAGCGCTGCGCTCGGTCGCCAACTTTCTCAGAAAGTCTTCAAACCAGCGCTCCACCGTGGCACTGCCGATCGCCTCGCGCTCTCCCAGGCGGCTGCGGCTGATGCCGTCCCAGTGCTTCAGGAAAACGCTGCGCCGGAACGGCTCGGTGGCCCGCTTCCGCGGCAGGATGCCAGGGAACCGCTGCCAGAAGCTGCGCCCGCATCCCCGGCAGAGCCACTGGTGCGTTTCCAGGGCCACCACACAATGCCGTGTACCCCAGCTCTCGTGCCGCAGATACCGGATCCGCCGGCCCTTGTTGCGCAGCCGGGTGCCCTGGCAATGTGGGCACGCTATCGGCCCGGTATACCGGGCCGATAGCCTCACCTCGCCTGCTTCCGAGTCGATTCCGGTAATCTGGTATCCAGGCAGGCCTAAGATTGCCTCTGTGCTGATCAAAACGTTTCCTCCCAAGGATGTTTTGTCAGTCAGAGACTACAGCCTGCCCCCATTAATGATCAAGAGCCGTTGCAAGAGCCCAATGACGCTTCCACGTCTGCACAGTGTGCACACTCTACACCCAATCCGGTGCTTGTTCAGCTAGAATTGGCGCCGGAGGCAGAATGCACTCGCTAAGTACCACCGTCGTCCTTCTCGTTGTCACCTCGCAACCCTCGCCGGATGCATTCGAACTCGGGAGACGTGCATATGTCGCGCAAGACTACGCTCGGGCATTCTCGATCTGGAT
>JBLMXE010000513.1:0-6767 GCA_050257615.1 Chlamydiota bacterium
TGATGACCGCCTTGTGCGCGTGCGGCTGCGCCGGGTGCGGGCGCGTACTCACCAGGCCCAACTCCACCATTTTCTCCACCGCGATGCTCACCGGCACGCCGCCGTGCACGTCCATGCTGCCTAGTTCGGCGGGTTCGCCATGCTCCTCGATCACCCAGATCTCTTCCAGCACTTCGTCGAACTGCTCCTGGTCGCTCATGGCGAAGACTTCTTCCGTGGCGATCTTGCCGTGGTGCAGCTCGACCCGGCGGTCGGCCAGGCGCGCCACCAGGGGGTCGTGGGTCACCATGATGATGGTGCGGCCCTGCTGGTGCAGCTCGCGCAGCAGCCGGAGCACAATTTCCTCGTTCTGCGCGTCCAGGTTGCCGGTGGGCTCGTCAGCCAGCACAATCTTGGGATCGTTGATCAGCGCGCGCGCAATGCACACCCGCTGCTGCTCGCCGCCCGAAAGGTGCGCCGGCAGGTGCTGCGCGCGCTCCTTCAGCCCCACCCGCTCCAACGCCTCCAGCGCTTCCTGCTCGTCGGTCATGCTGTGGAAGTACTGCGCCAGCATGACGTTCTCTAAAGCAGTTAGATAGGGAATAAGGTGGAACTGCTGGAAAACAAAGCCGATCTTTTCCGCCCGCACCCGCGTCAGCTCAGCCTTGCTCAGCCCGGCCACATTCTGCCCATCCAGCCAGATGTTGCCGCTGCTGGGCCGGTCAAGGCAGCCAATCAGGTTCACCAGGGTGGACTTGCCGGAGCCGGAGGGACCCATGACCGCCAGCCATTCCCCGGGCATCACCGTCAGACGCACGTCGTCCAGCGCGCGAATGACGCCGCCGTTCTCCTCGGCCCGCGCCGGATAAAGCCTGCTGACGTGTTCCAGACGAATCATGGTTATTCCCCTCGCAGAATCGTGGCCGGCTGCACCCTCCGCAGCAGGGCCAGGGGCAGGGCGGCGGAGAGCAAGGCTACCACAATGCTGCCCAAAAACACGCTGGGGAGGACGCTCAGACGTGGCGAAATGGATGCCTGAAAGTTGGCCCGGCCGATCCAGGCGGCGGCCCCAATGCCAATCCCGTAACCCAGCAGCGCCCCGATCGCTCCGATGGACGCGGCTTCGGCCGCGAAAAAGCCGCTGACCAGGCGCTCGGAAGCCCCCAGCGCCTTCATAATGGCGAAGTCACGGCGCCGGTCCAGTACCCAGGCGGTCAACGTCGCCAGCACGCACAGCGCCGCGGTCAGAATGATCAGCGCGGCTGCCGCCAGCAGCGTCGAGCGCGTTTTGCCCAGCACCCGGCCTTCGGCTTCCATGATCTGGCGCACCGGACGAACCTCGGCTTCGGGCACGGCCGCCGCCACCTGCTTCATGATAACCGTGACCTGCGCCGCCGAACCGTTGGCCGCGATTTCGATGGTCGAAGGCTGCACCCCGCTCCAGGCGGTAAACTCGGAAAGCGGCAGGTACACGCGGCTGTCTTCGGCTGCTCCGGTGGTAAGGGTGCCGGCCGTGCTCAGGTGGATCGTGTGGCCTTGGAAGCTCAAGTCGAAGGGCTGCCCGCCGGGGCTAACCACGGTGGCTGCCCGCGTTCCTACCAGCGCTTCACCTGGGGTGCTGGACCAGCCGGAAACCTGCCACCAGGAATCCAGGCGGCGCACGCTCTCCATATCTGTCCCGGCGGCCACGATGGGCGAACCGTCGCCGGCGCTGGCCACCACATAGGCAAAGGGAACAGCGATTCCGCGTCCCGCCAGGACTGTCTGTACGCGGGGCAGGGTGTCGGCACGGAGAGACGGACCCTCCTTGGCGACCACCACAATGTTGGCTCCGTACCTGCGGAATTCGCTGCGCAGCTTGGCCTGCACGTCCACGTAGAGGTTGAGCATGGCAGTGGCGACCGCCGCGGCCACCACCACCGCCAGGAGCGCCGAAAGCGCCCGCCCGCGCCGCACCAGGGAAGCGCGCAGCAGCATACGCAGGAACATGCCGTGCTTGCTGGGGCGGCGGTTCATGCTTCCGCCTTCAGCGCGTAGACGGGATCAAAGCGCACGGCGCGGCGAATGGCGGCGGCGCTGCCCGCCAGCGTTACAAGGGCGGCGATTCCCAGAATGACGGGGAAGAGCACCGGCTCCACGCCGATTTGCGAATTGAAAACGCTGCGCCCGATCTCGCGCGCCAGCAGGCTGCCGCCGAAAAAGCCCACCACGCCTCCCAGCAGGGCCAGCAGGGCCGCCTCAGCAAAGAAAACAGAGGCCACGGTGAGGTTGGCGGCGCCCAGCGCTTTCATCAGGCCGATCTCGGTGCGGCGCTCAAAGATGGCGGTGGCCATGGCGGCGGAAACCGCCAGCGCCGAGGCCAGCAGCGCGGCCAGCGTGATCAGCAGCATCAGGCCCTTGATGCGGGTCAGTACCGTGCCCTCGGTGCTGGCAACTTGCCGGATGGGTTCGACTCGCGTATGGGGCAGTGCCTGCTGCAGCACGTAGGCAATAGACTGCACGTAGGGCGAGCACGACCACTTTTCCAGCATCTCCGGCGACATCGTCTTGGGATCGCGCAGTGCCAGCGTGTCTTCCGGCTTGGTCAGCGCGCTCACATATACCCGGCGCACCGTACCCGGGCGGCCCAGGATTTGCTGAGCCAGGTGCAGCGGGACAACCACCTGGTTCTCTTCTGCGCCCCCGGTGGTCAAGATGCCGGCTACGTGATGAGTCATGCCGTTAATCTCGACCGTGTCGCCCGGCTGGCGTTGCAGCTTGCCGGCAAGATCGCTGCCCAGCAGAACATCATCGGAATCGTCTTTCGGCCACGCGCCGCTCACTTTCCACCAGGGATTGGTGGTGCGCACGCCGGTGACAAACGACTCGTGATCGTAAGCCAGTTGCTTGGCGAAGTAGGTGCCCACCACCTCCACTGCTTCACTTTGCGCCCCGGTGCTGAGCTTCGCCCGCACCGGCAGCATGGGCGCAAACCCGACAATGTTGTTCTTCCAGAACGTGCCTTTGATTCGGGGCAGGTCGGCTTCCTGGAGGAAGGCGCCGTCACTGGGCGGCTTCAGGTCCACGCCGCCGATCTCCACATCGAGCGTGTCTGCCTGCGGCGTGATCAGCAGGTTGGCGCCGTAGCTGCGCAGTTCCTGGTTGATTTTGTCGCCGATGTTGGTGGCCACCGCGATCATGGCGGTGGCTACGGCCACACCTAAAGCGATAGCCGCGCCGGCCAGCAGCTTGCGCCGCCGCTGCCGCCGGAAGGATTCAAATACCAGGCGGCCAAACATGCGCTACTTCTGGAAGTAGCGGGTCCCGGCCGCCACTTCCGCCTCCGTGATCAATACCTGCCCGCCGCTCACCGTGGCCTGCAGGGGAACGGGATTGCATCCCCCGGCGTGGCCCACAGTAGCTCCGTTGATGGGCGCGCCGCAGTTCTTGCACACCACCCCCTGGCTGGTCTTGTAGTAGCCCACTCCGCCGCAGATTTCGCAGGCGTCGAACACCGTGGCCATGCTGCCATCGGGCTTGCGGTAGAGCCAGAAGCGCACGGGCACGCCGTTTTCCGTGGCCACAAAGCGATGCAGGTCGCCGTCAGAAACCTCTGTCACGGGAATGCTAATTCTCCCATTGCTGAAGGCAACCGGGGTGGCGGGCGAGAGCGCGCTCACGCTCTTTGTATAAACGAATTCCGCCGTCACCAGCACAATGAAAAGGAAACAGCTGGCGTACACCGAAACCATCCACAGGCGCTCGCGGCGGGCGCTCCACACGGCTTTGCGCCGCTCTGCGGCCGACGCCGGTTCCGGGGCGGGCTCGCGGCGCTTCATCTCGAACAGCACCATCAGTGCGGCCAGCGCCAGGATGGTGACGAAGAAGAACACTTCATTAGTTACGATCGGCCCAATCCACGCCATCTCCTGCTTGCTGGAGGGCAGCACGCCGTTTTCCGAAAGCTCGTGCAGGCCCGATACCACCAGCTGCACGCCCACGAAGATCAGGATGACACTGGTCACGCGGAAGAACTTGCGCAGGTTGATGCGCACCGAGCCCTTCACGAACATGACTCCGAAGACGATGGCCAGGGCAATGCCCAGCAGCGTGCCCAGGAAGCTCATCAGCGCGCTGCTGTCCAGGGAGACGGCGGAGAGGATGAGCACGGTCTCCACGCCCTCGCGCAGCACCATGAGGAACACAAACAGAAAGAGGCCCAGTTGCGAGCCGCGGCCGGCCAGCAGGCCGACCTTGCTTTCGATTTTGCCCTTCATGCTGCGCGCGGTCTTCATCATGAACACCACCATGGTGACCACGAAGAAGGCGGCGGCCAGCATCACCCAACCCTCCAGGATGTCCTGGTTCAGTTCCATGCGGGCGACGATGATGGCGGCGCCAATGCTGCCCAGGAAGGCGGCCGCCAGGGCGGCATAAACCGCGCGGCGCAGGTCGTTGCGGCCGATCTTGGCCAGGTAGGCCAAGGTGATGCCGACAATAAGGGCAGCCTCCACGCCTTCGCGCAGGGTAATAATGAAAGCGTCAATCATGGACGGGCAAATTGAAAATGAATTTCATTTTCAACTTCCCAGCATACTGCTCCCCGCCTGCCCCGGTCAACGCGCCTTGTCACCGACGGCTGTGATATGCATTCCACGGGGCCTGGCCAACAGCGAACGGTCATGTGCGTCATTCGTCCAACTGCTGACAACTGTCCCGGCTATTGATGGTTGCGTCTTTGCGCGCGCCTGCCCTGAGCTTGCCCAAGGGGAGCTTGTGCTTTTCTCCAACCTCCGCCGCTCTTGTCTGGCCTAGGACATTATTTGTGCTGCCACCAGGCCGGCAAACATCCGCCCGCCCCGGGCCCGCGTCCAAGTACATGCAGGCTGGAGGAAACTGGGTTTGCTTCACAAGCTGCTTGCGCGCTCACCCGCGGAAATGGACCGCCTGCGCCCGATCTGGGAGCATCTGTACCAAACCTCTACCGCGAGCACTCTCTTTCAAACCTTTTCCTGGAACCGCCTGGCGGCATCGTTGTTCTCCTCGCGGGAAGAGCCCTATGTGGTGTTTTTGGAAAGCGATGCTGGCACGGCGCTCATTCCCGGCGCCATTGCCGACCACGGGTTCACTCTGCTGGGCGAAGCTCTCTTCGATTATCGCGATCTCCTGGCCGCCGGCGATCCGGCTCTGTTGCGGCAGGCCTGGCAGGAGGTGGCGGCCTTGAAGCTGCCAATATTCTTTGCCGCCGTGCGTGGCGAAGAGCGCCGCCGCGCCTGGCAGGAGTTTGCGCCTCAACCCTTCGTCAGCGCTCCCGGCGTGCTTGCCCGGGAAACGTCCGCGGAGCAACTGACCGCCGCGCATAGCCGCATCGGCAGTCGCTGGCGCAAGCTTCTGCGCCAGGGAGTGCAATTTCGCCACCAACCGCGGCCCACCCCCGAACTGTTGCGGCGAATCTACCAGCTCAAAGCGCAGCAGGCGCCCGCGAATCTGTTCCACGACTCAACACGCATCAATTTTCTGCTGGCGGCGGCGGAAAGCGGGCCTGTCCCCTGCGATGTGTACACCCTTACCCAGGGCGCAACCGTGGTGGCCGCGCTGGTCACGTTTCTCGATCGGGACACCCGCCGCTTCTACACCACTTATTACGATCACTCCTGGGCGCGCTTCTCGCCAGGCATCGCGCTCTTGTTCGAAGCCACCCGCCTGAGCCTGGAGCACGGGCTGAACTGCGACTACATGACTGGGGAGCAGTCGCACAAAACGCGCCTGGCTACCTCGCACATGCCGCTATTTCGGGTGGAGTGCTCGCGCCAGGTGTGGGCGCGGGTGAGCGGTGGTGTCGAGCAGGAAGTCACGGAGTTGACAGCGTGAAGGCAGGTTTCAAGGTTTTCAAAGTTTCATAGGTGTCAAGGTTGGCATTCATTTGATTGCACTATTTTGGCTCATGAAGAAGGTCGTCAAGAACATTCAAAAAACTCGGCGCACTCGGTGTCTCGGCGGTGCAAGAAGGTCTTGGTTTTTCTTTGAAACCTGTGAAAGCTTGAAACTTTGAAACCTGTGAAACTTTGCCCCCGCTACAGTCTTTTCAAAAACGCCTTCGCCTCTTCCAGTTGCGGAAACAGCCGCTCCTCCTCCTGAAACTCCAAGGAGTGCACGCAGCGCCGGCTGCCGCGCAGCTTGACGGGGTGCTTCAGGTGCAGCATCTCATGGTAGAGGATGTATTCGACCGCGCAACGGGGCACCAGCGGATGGTCGAAGATGCGGCTGATGACGATGGTGTTGTGCGCCGGATCGTAGTGTCCCAGGCTGTTGCGGGCGCGCTGCTGGCTCCAGCTGAGCAGCGGCCGCGCCATTAGCCCGTAAAAGAATCGCTGGTTCAGATCTTCGAAAATTTCCTCCAGGTGGTAGACGAAGCCGCGCGGGCTCTGAAATTTCTTCCAGCCGCGAATCTGCCGCACCTGGTTGATCTTGTTGGCGATGGCGTGGCTGGAAATGTAGCGCCGGTAGCAGGTGGTGTAGGCTGCCTCGATGGGCTTGCGATACATCTTGGCCAGCAGAATATGGGCGATGGCGCGCAATACCGCCTGCGGCGCCCCTTCCAGCAGGTCGGAAAGCCGCACCAGCAGCTTGCCCTCGCGCAGCCGGATAGTGTTGTTCACGTTGGCGAAGGCGAAAAATTCCACCTGCAACTCGGGGATGGGCGCGCGCGGGCGTAGCTCGCGATAGCTTTCCTCAAAAATAGGTAGCAGCTTTTCCCGCACGATGGCTGTAGGTTAGCACGGATAAACCCGGTAATTGGTAGTTAGTAG
>JBLMXE010000514.1:0-8575 GCA_050257615.1 Chlamydiota bacterium
TTGGTGATCAGCCGAGCGAAGCCTGCGTTCCCTCCGGGGAACATTTGGTCGCCGCCGTTGCCGTCGGGGAGCGGGTGCAGCATGTCGGGCGCATAGGCGGCAAATGCTGAGAGCGCGTCCGGCCCCAGGCCGAAGCCGCTGCCTTCGTCGGTCATGTAGGCGCGCACCGTAACGCGGCTCACGCCGTAGCGATCCATCAGGTGGTCTTCCAGGGTGATGGTGTCCAACTGGCGCGACACCGGATCGCCGTCATACTGCGAGCGCGGCTTCTGCCAGCCGGGTCGCGTTGTGCCGGTCAGGATTTTCATCCACTCCGCCCGCGTGGCATCAGAGATGGGCGCGCCTTGCAACTTCTTGCCCAGCGGGTCAACCACCCACATTCCTGGCTTCTGCCCGAACCTGGCGCCGAAGAAAATCCCGTACTGCCCGCGATCCATGCCCGGCGAACCGTAGGGTGTGGTGCTCACCACCATCTCCGGTCCCGACCCGCCCCATTTCTGATACTCCAGGCGGGGCTGCTTCAGGCCCACCGATTCGTAGAAGCGTCCAATGAAACTGTGGGGATAAGGCACCGGATAGAAAGCGGAACCCTGGTGGGCGATCAGCCGGTGGCCATCCACCAGGAACTCGTTGCGCTTGGCCTCGCCGCCAAAAATGGGATGATCGTCCAGCACCAGGCACTTCATGCCTTCACCGGCTCGCCGCTTGAAGAAAAGAGCCGCCGCCAGCCCGCTGATCCCGCCACCCACCACGACACAGTCGTAGGTTTCGTGCGTCTCCACAACGCCGGCGGGCAGCGCGTCATAGGCGTGGTCGCGGATCTTGTGCCCCGCCGTGAGCACCGGCAGAGTGTTGCCGTTGGAATCGGCGTAGTCGCCAACTCCGCCCGGCCCGCTCCACTCCTCTCCCTGCGCCGCAGCCTTGGCCAGCAGTTCGGCGGGAGTCAGGGGCGCCAGGAGCATGGCCCCCGAGGCCAGCAGCGTGGAATTCAGAAAATCACGCCGGGTGATGCCCTGGTCCATTCCCAGCGACTTGTCCCCGCGTTCTTGGTGCCCTTTTCCCATAGAACTCGCCCTTTATGCCGGCGTCATGCGGAGAGGCTTTAGCCTCGAAGCATCTCGCGTGGGCCATCTCGATTGACGAGTGCAGCACTCGTCCGTGAACATGTAAAAATACCTTGTCGCGAGGAAAACGTGGAATGAAATATCGCCAGCTGGGCAGGACCGGACTGGAAGTCAGCGAAATCGGCTATGGCGCCTGGGGCATCGGCCAAAGCGAATGGATGGGGGCCGACGATGAAGTCTCTGTCAAGGCCCTCAAGGCCGCCCGCGATGCCGGGGTTAACTTTTTTGATACCGCGCTGGCCTACGGCATGGGACACAGTGAACAACTACTGGCCCGCGCCTTCGGCAAATCCCACGAGGTCATCATCGCCAGCAAGGTCCCGCCCAAGAACTTCATCTGGCCCGCCCAGCCTGGCGTGCCGCTGCGCGACGTCTTCCCGCGGGAATACGTGTTTTCTTCGCTCGACCGGACCCTGAAGAACCTGGGCCGCGACGCCGTGGACCTCTACCAGTTTCATGTCTGGAACGATGACTGGGCCGGCAACGAGGAATGGCTGGCCACGGTGCGCGAAATCCGCAGCTCCGGCAAAATTCGCTTCCTGGGCATCTCCATCAATGACCACCAGCCGGCCAATTCGCTCAAAGCTTTGGCCACGGGCCTGATTGATACCGTCCAGGTCATTTACAACATCTTTGACCAGTCCCCCGAGGATGAGCTTTTACCTTATTGCCAAAAGCACAATATCGGCGTTCTGGCCCGTGTTCCCTTTGACGAAGGCAGCCTGACCGGCAAAATACGTCCGGAGACGACCTTTCCCAAGGACGACTTCCGCCACCAGTATTTCGGCGGCGACCGCAAGCGGCAGGTATGGGAGCGCGTGCAGCTGATAATTAAGGACGCTGCCGTGCCTCTCGATGAACTGCCGCAGTTCGCGCTGCGCTTTTGCCTCAGCCACCCCGCCGTTTCTACTGTCATCCCCGGCATGCGCAGGCCAGCGCACGTCGCCGCCAACGCCGCCGCGTCGGATGCAGGGGTTCTCTCTCCGGCTGTGCTGGAGAAACTGCGCGCCCACCGCTGGGTGCGCAACTTCTACGATTGAGCGCCTGCTGTGGAGCGGGGCCTCTTCGGCAGGCTCAGGCGCTGTTTCCGGCTCTGGCTGGTGATAAGCTAGCCAGTGAGACCTCCACCCGGCCCGGGTGGCGAAACTGGCAGACGCACGGGACTTAAAATCCCGAGGTGGGAAACCACCGTACCGGTTCGATTCCGGTCCCGGGCACCACCTTCTGCGTGACTCTTCGTGCAAACCGAGGTCCGTCGCTGCGCTCAGAGCGTGCCCTGAGCGAGCGCCAGCGAGCCGAAGGGATTTCGGCTGGCGGCTTCCGCTGCGCTCCGATTCCAACTTGCCCTGAGCGACTGAACGAGAAGTGAAGGAGTCGAATGGGCCGCCAAGACGCCTCAAGTTCGATTCCGGTCCCGGGCATTAGGTTTTTGCTCCCGCTGCGCTCACGCTACTGCAACATAACATCCGAACACACCCGTGTCTTTCCAGGCCGGTCGCGATGTCAGGGAATGCTTTCCGGTTGCCTGAAAAGGTTACCCTGGTAAGTCTCTCGTGCTGCGATGTGTTCATGATGCGGAACACGCCTTCATAGTTGCTTACGCAGTTTTGGATTCTGAGTTGTAGCGGAATACGAAAAACCGGAGGCTTACATCCCCGGCCGCCTGCAACTCGCTGAATCTGCGGACACACTCTCGCCTTTTTGTCTGGCACTCATCTTGCACCTCTGCTTGTGGACGTGCTCACCCTCGGCGCGACCCGCCGAGAACGTCACACTACATGAGGTGAAGGAATGAAAGTGCAGTATGCATCACTTCGCTCGCGGATTGCTTCCATCGAGTCTTGCTGGAAAGCGGAACGCGGCACACGAGCAGCTTTGGTTGCGCTGCTCACGGCGGCCTTAGTCCTGTTCTGGACGGCGCCGCTGCGGGCCCAGAATCTCGTCTCTGGAGGGGTGACCGGCACGGTCACTGATCCCAGCGGAGCCGTGGTGCCCAACGCCACGGTCTCCCTGAAGAGCGACGCCACCGGCCAGACTCTCAGTCAGTCCACTACCGCCACCGGCGTCTTTCGCTTCCAGTTCCTCAATCCCGGCGCCTACACTCTTACCGTGAAAGCGGCCAATTTCAAGTCCACAACTTCTGACGTTGCGGTCAGCGTCGGCCAGACCACCACCAGCAATATGACCCTGGCCCTCAGCACCGCTTCCCAAACCGTGACGGTCACCTCGGAAGCGCCGGTTATCCAGACAGAAAACGGCAACGTCTCCACCACTTTCACGCCGGCGCAGGTTGCGCTGGTGCCCAATCCCGGCAACGACCTCAGCTATATTGCCCAGACTTCGCCGGGGGCCACCATGAACACCCAGATGGGTTACGGCAATTTCGAGACCTTCGGCATGCCCGGAACCTCCAACCTGTTCACCATGAACGGCATGTATGACAACGATCCGTTCCTTAACCTGAACAACTCCGGGGCGACCAACCTGCTGCTGGGGCAGAACGATGTGCAGGAAGTCACGGTGGTGAACAACGGGTACTCGGCGCAATATGGCGGGCTGGCGGGCGCCAACGTCAATTACGTCAGCAAGTCGGGCAGCAACAACTGGCACGGCAACGCTAACTACTTCTGGAATGGCCGGGTGATGAACGGCAATGACTATTTCAACAAGCACACCAGCGGCGCCGTCACTCCCCGGCCTTTCGACAACGTGAACCAGTGGGCGGCTTCTATCGGTGGTCCCATCATCAAGGACAAAACCTTCTTCTTTGTGGATACCGAAGGCTTGCGCATCGTGCTGCCGACGGTTACGCCCACCAACATTCCCAGCCCGCAGTTCCAGGCGGCTACGCTGGCCAATTTGGCCACCACCGGAAACACAGCGCAAACCCCCTTTTACCAGAACATGTTTTCGCTTTATAACAGCGCGAACGGCGCCAATCGCGCGCAGAACATTCTGCCCGGCGGAGGCTGCTCCGACCTCACCTCCCTGGCCGGCTTTGGCGCTAGCGGCATGCCCTGCGCCCTGCAGTTCCAGTCCAACGCCGGCAACTTTACCCATGAGTGGCTGCTCAGCGGACGCGTGGACCAGGTCATCGGAAACAACGACAAGGCTTTCATCCGTTTCCAGACCGACCATGGAACGCAGGCCACCTATACCGATCCCATTAACCCGGTGTTCAACGCCGATAGCGTCCAGCCCGAATACCAGGGTCAGATCAACGAGACCCACACCTTCGGCGCTAACGCGGTCAACCAGTTTGTGGGGGCGGTGCAGTGGTATAGCGCCCTGTTCACGGCTAACAATCTAAACCAGGCGCTGGCTACGTTCCCCACCACGCTGGCCTTCTCCGGCGGCGCTCTCAGCAACATGGGTGGTAATGACTTCTTCTGGCCCCAAGGCCGCAACGTCAGCACCTACCAATTCGAAGATGATTACTCCTGGACGCATGGAAACCACAACTTCAAGTTTGGGGCAAATTTCCACCGGGATGACGTCAGCGACCATGACTTCGGTATCTTCAACAGTGGCGAGACCGGCTTCTTTTCCACTGGATTGGAGACCATGACCGACTTCTTCAACGGGATTGGTTCCGCCTATGTGCAGGCCTTTCCCAGTTCTCTCAATCAGCCGATTGCTCTTTATGGGATTGGTTTGTACGCCCAGGACGAGTGGCGGGTGACCAATACCTTCAAATTGACCTTGGCTCTGCGCGCCGACCACGATTCCAACCCGGTCTGCCAGACCAACTGCATCGCCAACTTCAACTCGCCTGACTTCCTCAACATGAATAACGATCCTGCGCTGCCCTACAACCAGCTGGTCAAAACCGGCTTGCACCAGGCCTACCAGGGATTGACCAACATTGCCTGGGGACCGCGGGTGGGCTTCGCCTGGCAGTTGCCTCACCTGGGCAACGCCGTGCTGCGTGGCGGCTTCGGCATCTTCTACGACCAGTTCCCTGCCGTAGCCGTGGATAGCCTGGCGGGCAATCCTCCGCTGAGCAACACCTTCGTGGTCGGCGGACTTCCTCTGGCGCCCAACATGCCTAACAGCATATTCAGCGCTGCCAGCAGCTCCAACGCCGGCTTCCTCAACGGCTTCCGCTCCGGTGGCAACCTCGCCTCCGTCAGCGCCGCCGTTGGCTCCGCCTTCGCCCCTCCCAGCTTCTTCAATGCCGGAAAGATTCAGTTGCCGCGCTACCAGGAATGGAATCTGGAGTTGCAAAAAGGGCTGGGCAGCAAGGCGTCTATTTCTGTCAACTATGTGGGCAATCACGGCATCTTTGAGCCCAACCAGGACAATGGCGTCAACGCCTTCCAACCTGGATTTCCTGGACTCCCGGCAACTGCCCTCAATCCTGCTTTTGGCACGGTCACCCAGCTCTATTCCAATGCCGTTTCCAACTATAACGGCGTGACCGTCACTTTCCAGCGCAAGTTCACCAGCGGACTGCAGGTGCAGGCCAACTACACTTACGCTCACGCTCTGGATGAAATCTCCAACGGCGGTTTCCTGCCCTTCGATCTTGGCACCAATGCCAGCTTCCTGAACCCGCAGGACCCCTTCAACCTGCGCGCCTATAACTACGGCAACGCCGACTATGATGCGCGCCACTCCTTCAACGCCAATTACGTTTACACCGTTCCTTACCGCTACGGACCGGCGGCTCTGATGAAAGGCTGGACGCTTTCCGGCACCTTCTTCGCCCGCAGCGGTTTGCCCTTCACGGCCATTGATAGCGCCGCCGGCGGCAACCTCGCGGTCAACAACTACGGACCTGGCGCCATTTTTGCCACTCCCATGAATGCGGCGAACTACGCGGGTGCGGAAGCTACCTGCAACAATCCCAACAGCCCCTGCCTCAACACCTCGCAGTTCCTGGCGGCGGGGACGATGAACGGATTCGGGCTCCAGCGCCGCAACCAGTTCCGCGGACCGGGCTTTTTTGACACGGATTTCACCGTGCTCAAGGACATCCCCATCCCCGGCTGGGAAGGTGGGAAGATACAGGTGGGAGCGCAGTTCTTCAACTTGCTCAACCACCCCAACTTCGATCAGCCCGTGGCCGATATTTCCAACCCACAGTTCGGCAGCATCATCCAAACCGTCAGCGTTCCCACCAGCGTTCTGGGATCGTTCCTGGGCGGCGATGCCTCCCCGCGCGTCATTCAGCTCACGGCTCGTCTGAACTTCTAACCTCAACCTCACGCGGCGCGGTCCTTCGGGATCGCGCCGTTTTGTTTCATTGACGGTTGGTAGAGACGTCGCTTGCAACGCCTTCTATACTGCCCAAAGATATTCGCCTCGCTCGCGAGATACCTGTGATGTGGGGATGTTTGTCGAGATTGAATCACGGTGGACGGAGGCGGAAATGTTCAGAAACTTCCCCACATTTGCCCGCTGCGACTCATGCTGGCGTAAGCGGAGGGTCGGTGCGGGCAAATGTTGGGCACCCACCCGAGGTTGATTCAAGTAGGTGGAGCAGGCCATCAATGTGTGGGTGGGAACTCAACCATCCGCACGGCCCTGGGCGCAAGCCCGGGGAAGAAGTCAGCGGAAGCTTTCGGCGGATGACGTCTTCTTTTCCGCCGTTCCCTGCATTTCCATCACCCTTACATTCTTCTGCGCTTCCGCCAAGCCCTGGGCGGCCGCTTTTCGATACCAGAACAACGACAACGGCCGATCCCGCGCTACTCCCAACCCGTGCTCGTAGGCGAAACCCAGATTGTTTTGCGCCGTGGCCGACCCCCGCTCCGCCGCCCGTCGCAGCCAGCGCGCCGCCGCCGCCAAGTCGCGCGGCAGGCCTCTGCCCTGGGCATACATGCGGGCTACGTTCTCCTGTGCCGGCACGAATCCGGCCTCTGCCGCCTGCCGGTACAGTTTTGCCGCCTGCTGCGGGTCCTGCGCAACCCCCCGTCCCAGGCTGTAAAAGCGAGCCAGATTCGCTTCCGCGGAGGGGAAATTCTGCGCCGCTGCTTTGCTGTACCAGCGCACTGCCTCCTCTACATCCACGTTGGTTCCCTGGCCGGTGGAGTACATGTAGGCCAGGTTGTTCTGCGCCGCCGCCAGACCATTCACCGCCGCTCGCAGGTACCAGCGCACCGCCCCCGCCTCGTCCGGGACTCCTCCCAGGCCCCGGGCCAGCAGCGTTCCCAGGTTGTTCTGCGCCGGCGGATAGCCCGCCTGCGCTGCCTTGTCGTACCAGTTGCGCGCCAGGGCATAGTCCTGGGTTATCCCGTCCCCATGCTCAAAGACCAGCCCGAGGCGGAATTGGGCCGTGACGTCGCCGGCACGGGCCCGTTTCAGCAGCCGCTTTGTTTCCCGCCTGCAGGCTCTTTCTTGTGCGGAATCCGGCGGGGCAGAAGGCTTTTCCGCTGCTGTCAGCCCCGTCGCCAGCGTCAGCAGCAGTGATATCACGAGCGCTCGGGAGGGCACGGCTCACCTCCGCTCGGGACTCTGGGCAGTCCCATGGATTTTTCTTGCGAGGTCGAGCGCGCGAAACATAACGCCATTGATGTGCTATGTCAATGGACAAAATTGCCGCCGGGGAACCGGCTATTCTGAGACAGCAGGAGGGGCTCTCGCCTTGTTTGGTTTCTCGGCTTGATTGTGGCAGGAGTACGGCGGAAAGCAGGCCTTAGGCCGGTTTTTCCTCGCGCAGCGCCTTCATGCGCGCCGCGCGCTCGCGAGCGATCAACTCGTGCAGATCGTAACTGTAGGAGCCGTAGCCGTGAAAGGTTTCTTCGTCAAACAAGCGCTTGATGCCGCAGCCCAGGCATACCTGATAGGAATATCCTTCCACGCGGATGGGCCAGCTCATCTTGCGATGCCAGCATCCGCGCAGTACCACCACTGCCGCCCCCGCGATTCCGGTGGTCATCAGGCCCACTGGCCAGAACCAGCGCGGCACCTTGCGCGGCTTTTTCTCTTTCCCCTGTTCGGCCACGGCTACTCTGTACTTCCTGGCAACCTTCACAATATCACCATTCCGGCCATTTTCATCCTACCCAAATTGGCTATGCCCCAAATTTCCTGTTTTGGCAAAAAAGGCCGGCGCCAGGGCGCCCGCCCGGTAAGATTGTGGAAAAAACGCAATTGACACGCCTGCCGAACTGCAATAAGTTGCAACTTTACATCTCCTTATGAAAACTTCACCGTTTCATTCTGGGGACATCTGTATTTGGAACGCGCCCTGCCGCTGTTTTCTGGCTTTCGTCCTTGCGCTGCTGCTCCCTGCCAGCCAACTGGCAGCGCAGACAAGCGGTTCCATGCTCTATCCCAAGGGCAATGTCCTGGTGGACGGCAGACAGGTTAACAACCCGCAGGCCCTGTTTGCCGGCGACAAGGTGCAGACAGACGGCTCTGCCAGCGCGAGTCTCACCGCAGTAGGCTCCACCGTGCTGCTCTCTCCCGGCACCTTCCTAACCTACAATCCCAGCGCGCTGGAA
>JBLMXE010000515.1:0-4763 GCA_050257615.1 Chlamydiota bacterium
CAAGGGCGGGGTAGAGGGCGAGGTGGTGCCGGTCAACATGTTCCAGCTCGACCAGGAGATGAAGGACAACCGCGGCAAATGGGCGGGCAAGATTCTGCTCATCGTGCAGAAAGGCGCGAAGCCCAGCCGCGAAGAGATGATGAAGATGTTCGGCAAGTTCGGGCCTTTCCTGAAAGCCGCCTATGCCGCGCACGCAGTGGGCGTGATTGGCGGGCAGGGCGGCTCCATGGCCGCGGGCATGCACCTGACGCACACCGGCGCGCTGGGCTTCGACACCTACTATGACATCCCCGTGGTCAGCATGATCGCCGAGGACCAGCAACAGTTGGAGCGGTTCGTGGACAAGGGTAAGACGGTGCGCATGAAGCTGGATGTGCAGAACCGGGTTAGCGGGCCGGTAGAGAGCGCCAACGTGGTGGGCGACATTCCCGGAACCGAGCACCCGGAGCAGGTGGTGGTAATCGGCGGGCACCTGGATTCCTGGGACCTGGCTGAGGGTTCCACGGACGATGGGGTTGGAGTAGCCACTACGCTGGGCGCCGCCGAGGCCATCATGAAATCCGGGCAGCGGCCGCGCCGCACCATGCGCTTTGTGCTCTTCACCGGCGAAGAACAGGGCCTGCTGGGCTCGCTGGCCTACACCAAAATGCACAAGGACGAGATGAAGAACCATGTGGGCGCCGTCATTCTGGATAACGGGCAGGGCCCTGTGGTCAGCCTGAACCTGGGCGGGCGGGATGACCTGATTGCCGCGGTCAAGAAGTTCGCCGATTCGGTGAAGGCCTTTGGCGAAGTTAAGGTGGACGATCACACCTCCTTCGGCACCGACGCCGGCCCATTCATTCTGCAGGGCCTGCCGGGCATTAACATGGGCCAGGATTCGCCAGAGTACAAGTACACGCACCACTCGGCGGTGGATACCTTCGACAAGGTTAAGCCCGACCTGCTCATCCGCGACAGCACCCTGATGGCGCTAACCGCCTTCTGGATTGCGGATCGGCCGGAGCGCCTGGCCAGCCCCTGGTCGCCACAGCAAACCGCCGCCATGCTCACCAAGAAACATGAGGACCAGATCCTGAAGATGTTCGGGATGTGGCCGTTTGGCGACCTGGGCAGCACGCCGGAAAAAACCAAGGCGGGCGGCAGCGAATAGGAACCCGTCGTTCGTTGGCTATTGGCCTTGGGCTCTTCACAAAAGCCAAGGCTAACGACTAACGACCAACAACTAACGACCCCTTACTCGATATTGACCTTGATGAGTTGGGTATTCACCCCGCCGGCCGGGCCCTGGGCGGTGACGGCGATGGTGGATGGGCCATCAGGCAGCAGCAGAAAGTGCTTGAAGCCGCAGTGATCGAAGATGAGGGGGGCGCGTTCGCCATTAATCATCACCGCGGCATCGCAGTCGGCGCTTCCCCTGATTTCCACCACTTGCCCGGTCTGCCGGACGTCGCTGATCTGCAACTTGGGGGCTGGCGGCGCAGTAGTCCCCCGCTGCACAATGCGCCGCAGCAATGAACTTTGAACCCTGGCCTGATTTGCTCCGGATCGCTGCAGCGGCAACAGCCACCAGGCCATGCCCAACAGCAACAAGGCGGCGAGCACGTAGACCAGCGTCCGGGTCCCCGCAAACTGCAGCTTCGTTCGCAACCTGGCCAGATGGGACATAGGTACTTTTGTGCCCGTTCTGCAGGCACACTTCGCCGTCCACAATTCAAGTCCATGGTAAGGGGAATCGGCGGCCTTGCCCAAGTCACGACGGTAATGCCCCCTTTGGGCATGGGACCGCCGTAAAATCCTCGACCACGGCGAAGTGGCGCGGCATGAGTGAGGTCATGAAGCCGGGTGCCTCCCCGCGGGGCCGGAGAGTTAGCCTAGGATTCCTCTTTCGCCATTTCCAGAGCGCGCTGGATGGCGTCCCCCTGGCCGTCGGTAAGGGTCAGAAACTCAAATCCGTGGCGAAAGCCCTTGCGGTAACGCACAATGGCTCGGATTTTGGTAGCAATCAGGCCGGCCGGCAGGGTGAACTCCAGGGTCGCCACTTCCCCCGGTTGCAGTTCTCCCGTCAAGGTAGCGCTCATCCCATCCACTCCTATTTCGTTGCAGCGCCCCCATAACGACTCCACCACGCCCTCGCGAAAGACCTGCGCCGCGACCCTCATGTCCATGTTGTAGCGTGGATAGCGCCGTGCTTCTCTGCTGGCGGGGGCGTTCGGACCGGGTACTCCATCCGTCCTGTTCACTTCTCGCCTTTCCCGGCTGCCGGGTTAGGGGTAATCAGTTGCCGTGTAGCACGTATCCAGGTTCCAGGGGCAGCTTGCCCCCTACTCGCAGCACGTCAATTCCGCCGGTAATGGAATATACGTCCACCAATCCCACCCCTCCCGGCGTAGCCTCCACTTTCTTCACCACGGCATCGTCGGAGCCGACCACCACAATAGCGGGATGGTCGCTGCGGCCATGATTGGAGGCGATAATCAGATTGTTGACCTCGTCAGCGGTCATCCCATACACCTTTTGCAGAACGAGGTGCATCCCCGGCGAGGAGGGATCGCGCGTCACCAGGGTCACCGGACGACCGTTGGGCCAGTGCCCCATCTGTCCCTTGCAGATCTTCACCAGATCGGGGAAAGTCAGACCCTTCAGGTTGTTTCCTTTATTGGAAATCAGCGCCACGTCCTTGGCCAAGGCTGCCTGCGCGCAGACCAGCGACAGGGCGAACACCCATAGAATGGAACGAAGGCGCATCATCTCTCTGGAGAAATCAGCGGGATTATAGCCCCATCTCCTTGTTGCGCCTTAGATTCCGAAGGTCATGTCCGCTAAGGGGAACAAAGAAAGTACCCACTCTGGGTAGAAAAGCCACAGGCCCAGGGCGAGACCTGGGCCTGTAGCTTGAAAGCTGGCTATTGGTTTACGGCCACTTGCCGGTAAGCCAATACAATATCCGATTTGGTCACCATGCCCAGCAGCTTCTCCTCCCGCCGCGAAACCACGGGAAAGTTGGCCAAGTGGTGCTCGCGCATCCGTTCCACCACTTCATGGATGGTCTGGTCGGGAAACGCGGCTTGCACCTGGCGGGTGTAAACCGCGGCTACCTTCACGTGCGGACGCTGGCTGCGGTCAATCTTGGTGACGTCGGCCATGGTTACAATTCCGCACAATTCGGCTTCCTGGTCCAGCACCGGCAGGGCGAAGATTTCCCGCGCGAACATCAATTCCTGCACGGCATCCAGCATGTCGCCGGGCGAAACCACTGGCACATCAGTCATCACGTCCGCCACTTTCACTGCCGAAAGCACGTGTAGCGGCGTAGCCGCCTTGCCGGTGAATAACTCGGGATAAGCGGCGGTGCCGTGCTCGGCCAGGTCCAGCCCGCTCAACTCTTCTTCCTCGCTGACCCGCAGGCCGGTAATCGCATCCACCACCTTAAACACCACCAGTCCCGCCACCAGCGCGTAGGCCAGGGCCGTGACCGTGCCGACCGCCTGCGCCCAGATGTGTACCGTATAGCCGTGGAAGCCGTGGGGAATCATGGGCGCCCACAGGCCGGCGGCCAGCCCGCCCAGCAAGCCGGGAGTAGCGTGCACCGGACCCACGCCGCAGGGGTCATCAATCTTCAGGCGCTTTTCGATCCAGCGCGCGGTGTAGGGGATCTGCGCCCCGGCAGCCAGGCCAATGGCCAAAGCAAACAGGGGATGCACCAGGTGCGCGCCCGAACAGATGGCCACCGCCCCGGCCAGCCCGCCGTTGGGAGTGATAATCGCATCCGGCTTGTCCTGCCTCCAGGTGGCTGCCATTGAGCCCAAAATGCCGCCCGCCATGGCCGTCAGAGTGTTAATTGCTACCAGCGGCAAATCGGCGGCGATGTTGCCATAGGAGGGCACCGAGCCCAGATTGAACCCGAACCAGCAGAACATCAGCAGCAGCGCGCCCAGCCCCATCATGGGGACGTCGTGCGCCTGACCGGGCGTCTTGCGCTTGCCCAGGTAGGCCGCGCCGATCAGGCCGATGATGCCGCCCACGGCATGCACGCCCAGCGAGCCGGCGTAATCCTGCACCCCCAGCCGCGCCAGGGGTCCGTTCCACAGAATGTAGGCAAAGATGGGGTAAATCACTCCGATGTACAGCCCGGCAAACAGCAGGTAAGCGGAAAACTTCATGCGCCCGGAAAAACAGCCGCTGGGTATGGCGCAGGAAACCAGCACGAACATCAGAGAAACGTAGAAGGCAATGGAGTGCCCGCCGTCGCCGATGAACTGCCAGGGCAGGTGCCAGCCGTTGGGCAGCGCGGCCAGCGGCCAGCCATATTGCTTGATGGCGAAGCCGCCCAGCAGAAAAATTACGATGCCCAGCCCGAGGTGTCCCGTCATCTTCATCATGACGTTATTGACTTCGCGCGAGCGCACCTGCCCGCCTTCCAGCAGGAAAAATCCCGCCTGCATCAGGAAGATGAGGCTGCCCATGGACAGCAGCCATAACCAATAAATGTTGGTCTCCACGCTTTCCTCCGTTGTTGAACGCGTGACGCTTGGGGGTGGCTTGTTGCGAGTCTGGTAGTGCGAGCTCCTGCCGCGGCACGCGCCTTGCAGTCAGGCGGCACCTCTGGCGGTTGTCGTGCAGTATCCCCGCAGCTACTTTCCTCGTTTACCGCCTGAAACGGAAATTCAAAATTTTTATCGTGAGGATAAGCAGAATCGCGCCTGTGCAAACTTCTTCACTGCTGTGAGTCAGGCGATCTCGAGAATTGACGATTGACGATT
>JBLMXE010000516.1:0-3385 GCA_050257615.1 Chlamydiota bacterium
CGCTTTCTCACCGCATCGGCAAGACGCGGGTGCAGGGCGCGTTTTATTACGACCGCATTGCCAATACCATGCTGACGGGCGTGGGGGACGCCAGCGCGGAAGTGGGAAGCGTTCTGCCCGACGTTTACTCGGAAACGTTTTCTTACGCGGGCAGTGACCTGAAGACCACGGGGGTGCGCCTAGTGGCGCAGCGCACGCTGACAGACGGCCTGACTGGCACCGTCGAGTATGCCTATGGGGGAGCGCTGGATGTGGCCCCCAACACCGCCTGGGCGGGACTGGGAGACGGCCTGCACACCGTGCGGCGCCAGGCTGTAACCGGCAAGGTGAGCGGCCAAGCCCCGAAATTGAAGACCCGGTGGATTGCCTCCTACCGCTGGATCAGCGGCGGCGCGGTGACCCCGGTGGATATGTTTGACGCCTCGGCCGGACAGGCGGGCGCATATTGGAACTTCTTTATTCGGCAGCCGCTGCCGGGCTCGATGTTCATCGCCAACCACATGGAGGCGCTGCTGGAAGTGGACAACCTGCTCGCCCAGGGTTATGTGCCGGTGATGGGCAAGGACGGGCGCACTCTTTACCTGGTTCAGACCCCCCGCACTCTGCGCGGCGGGCTGGCCTTCAGCTTCTAATCCATCCCTTTGATTTCGCTGCAGTTCACTCCAGGAATTTCTGCCACCACTTCTTTGCCGGCAGCAGCTCTGGCGCATAGACGGGTTGATCGCTCAGGCCCAGAAAGCCACTGGCTTCAAAACCCGAGGGTTCATTGCTGGTGAGACGGCGGAATCTGGCGATGAGCACGTGTTTGCCGCCTTGCACCGGCAAAGCGAGCAGGGAGGTGGCTGCATTGCTTTGCAGGGCAGCTTCTATGGGATCAGCCTCGGTGTCGCAGATGGTGAGCATGTGCAGGTTTCTGGAAACGGCCTGTGCCGTCGGCTTATCGAAGGCGATGCAGCGAGCCATGAGACCCTCCCGACAAGGCCCGTTTTGGGCCAAATAAGGATATCAGATGCTTGCAAGCGGCGTTTTGATGGTTGACTCGCGCAGTTCCTTTCAGTAGATTGGCGCCGTTTTTTCCTTTTCTCAACATTGCGCCAGGCAGCCTGTGACGGTAGGCTCTGCGCATCCGGCCCTTTACGTTTCATTTTTGCCCTAGTTCAACGGGTGTATCGGTTCGCTGATGTGAAATACCCGACCGCGAGCGGTGCGCCCTCGGCCTCTAGTCTGCTGGAGCGGAGCACAAAGGAGACCATTATGAGGATACGTTCATTCCTGGGACTCTTCTTGTTGTTAAGCGCAGTTGGTTTATCAGCGCAAACCTTTCGCGGAACTATCTTAGGCACAGTAACCGACGCGTCGGGAGCGGTGATCTCCGGCGCCAGGGTGACGGTGCGCAACATGGGAACCGGCCTGGAGCGCACCACGCAGACCAGCGCCGACGGCAGCTACAGCGTGCCCGAGTTGCCGATTGGAACCTACTCCGTCACCATTTCGCAAACTGGGTTTCAGACGTTTGTGGCCAACGATGTGCCCGTCAGCGTGGCCACCGAGCGGCGAGTAGATGCCAGCCTGAAGACCGGGCAGGTGGCGGAAAGAGTCGTGGTGTCGGCGGAAAGCCTGCCGCAAATTGAGACTACCACCAACGAACTGGGCGGGACCTTCACTTCAACGGAAATCAAAGATCTGCCGGTGAACGGGCGCGATTATCAGAAGCTGATTTTCCTGACCCCGGGCATTACCGGTTCTCCTGACCAGATTACTGATTCCCCAGGTTCGTTCGGAATTTTTTCCATGAACGGAGCGCGGGGGCGGGCCAACAACTATCTGCTGGACGGCACGGACATGAATGACGGCTACCGCAACGACCCGGCCATCAACGAGGCGGGCGTGTTCGGCACACCGGCCACCATTCTGCCCGTGGATGCGGTAGCCGAGCTGCGTGTGCTCTCCAACTTCCAGCCGGAATATGGGCGGAATGCGGGAGCGGTGGTCAACATCGTAACCAAGAGCGGCAGCAATGCCTTTCACGGCTCGGCCATCGAGTATTTCCGCAATGACGCCCTGGATGCGCGCAATTTCTTCAATTTCGCGGGGCAGCCCAAGGCCAAGTTTCACAATAACCAGTTTGGCGGCTCACTGGGCGGGCCCATCGTCAAGGACAAGACGTTTTTCTTTCTGGATTACGAAGGACAGCGGGAAAAGGTGGGAGTGGTGACGCTGGCCTGTGTGCCCGATCCGGCGCAGATCGCAGCCGATGGCGGCGCCAGCAACCCGGTGATAGCGCAGTTGCTGGCGCGGAATCCCTGGCCGGCGCCTAATATTCCCGGCACCTTCGGGCCTGGGGTGTCGGCAGACGACGGTTGCCCTGTGGGTCCGAATTCCTCCATCATTTCTCCCTCCAGCAACCGCGTGGATAGCGTGATCGCCAAGATTGATCACAATTTCAATCCCAGCAACATCGTGACTGGCCGCTACTACTTCGGCGACAGCGAGCAATCCTTCCCCCTGGCGCTGACTGCCAGCGGCGGACAGTTGCCGGGCTTCAACACGTTTACGCCCACGCGAGTACAGCTGGTTTCCCTCTCCTACGTGCACACCAAGGGTTCAAATCAGGTGAACGAGTTGCGCTACGGCTGGAATCGTTTCGCGGAGGGATTCTTTCCGGAGGACCGCGGCTTCAGCCCGAGCTCCATCGGCCTGAACACCGGCAGCGGGGTGGCCGACCAGGGCTTGCCCATTATGCTGGTGGGCTCATTCGCGCAGTTGGGCACGACCTCCGGCGACCCGCGCTCACGGGTAGATACCAACAACCAGCTGATAGACAATTTTTCCTGGAAGCTCAATAAGCACGATGTGAAGTTCGGATTTGAGTTTCGCCGAACCACCATCGCGCACATCTTCAATAAGTATTTCCGCGGCCGGCTTAACTTTGACACGCTCTCCGATTTTCTTGCCGGCAATGTGGGCGGGGGCTTCCAGTACTTCGGAAACTCCAAGCGGCACACGGCGGAAAACAGCTACGGCTTGTATGTGCAGGACAGCTTCCGTGTAACTCCGCGGTTTACGCTGAACTACGGCCTGCGCTGGGATTACTTCGGCATCGTGCATGAGAAGAACAACCTGTTCAGCAACATTACGGCGCTCGATCCGGCGGCAGGAACGGTCACGCTCACCCAGGTGGGCTCCCCCGGCTTGTCCAACCTGTACGAGCCGGATTACAACAATTTTGCCCCGCGGGTGAGTTTTGCGTGGGACGTCACGGGGACGGGCAAGACGGTGGTGCGCAGCGGGTTCGGGGTGTTCTACGATGCCTTTTCGCAGGACTTCTTTCTGGGACACCTGCCCTACCCGCCGTTTTATGCTCCCGGTCCGGCCTATAACAACA
>JBLMXE010000517.1:0-3516 GCA_050257615.1 Chlamydiota bacterium
CCGCCCGCACTCGGGCCATGAGCTCACGGGTGCTGAAGGGTTTGGAGATGTAGTCATCCGCGCCCAGGTCCAGGCCGCGTACACGGTCGGCTTCGGAGGTCCTGGCGGTCATGAAGATCACGGGCACCGCGGCCAGCAGGGGATGGCGGCGGATCTGGCGGCACAATTCCATGCCGTCCACCCCGGGTAGCATGATATCCAGCACAAACAGCTGCGGCATTTCTCGCGCGGCTTCCTGCAACACCGAGGACCCGCTGGCGGAAATACGCGTCCTGTAGCCGTTCAGCTCGAGCTGGTGTTGAACCAGACGGGCAATATCGGCGTCGTCTTCCACCACGTACACCAATCCCTTTCCAGGCTCATTGGACGCGGTTTGTCGAGGTGCTGGCATACCGTTAATGAGCGCGCGTGCCCGGACATTGCAGGATAGGGGGGCTCTGTTGCGGAAGTGTTACATGATTGTTAAATGTTGGTGAATCTCGGCGATGAACTGCTGGAGCGCGGCATTTCCTGGAAGTACTACGGCGACCAGTGGAACAACTATGTTGCCAATCCTGATGGCCTGTATGTGCAGCCCAACAACGAGTACTGCAACATCTGCAACCCATTCCAGTATGAGACTTCCATCATGACCAACGCGGCGGTGCGCACCGCCCACCTGCAGGACACCATCAACCTGTACCAGGACATTAAGAACGGAACGCTGCCAGCGGTTTCCTATGTCAAGCCCAGCGGCTGGCTGGACGGTCACCCGGCCTCGTCCAAGCTGGATCTGTTCGAAGGCTTCGTCAAAAAGATTGTGGATGAGGTGCAGGCCAACCCCAAATTGTGGAACAGCACCGCCATCTTCATCACCTTTGACGAGGGCGGCGGGTATTACGATTCGGGCTACGTGCAGCCGCTGGACTTCTTCGGCGACGGAACGCGCGTGCCGCTGATCGTGGTGTCACCCTTCACCAAGGCGGGACACATCTCGCACGTGTATGCCGACCACGTCTCGATTCTGAAATTCATCGAGGCCAACTGGGGGCTTTCGCCAGTTACCGACCGCAGCCGCGATAACCTGCCCAACCCAAAAACAACCAGGCAGGATCCCTATGTTCCCAGCAACAGTCCCGCCATCGGGGACCTGATGGATCTGTTCACCTTCGGCCGCTAATTACCCGGCCGCCGTCGACAAAGCTGGCCTCGCTCTCTGGGGGGTCAGCTTTTTTTAGCCACGGAGACACGGAGGCACAGAGAAATTCATTAATTGATGATTGAAGATTGAAGATTGAAAACCAACCTGCATGCGCAGCGGACAAACATCAATCGAAAATCGTCAATTGTTTTCCGATGTGTCTTTCTGGTGATTAGAGTTGCCATCCGCGTTCATCTGCGTGAATCCGGGGCGAAATGGATCTTTTTGGCCATGCGTAGGAGCGGTTTTCAATCGTCAACCTTCAATCATAAATCGTCAATTATTTGGGGGCATTCTTCAGATACTCAGCAGGAATGGGATTGCCGGGCCGCTCGCTATCCCAGGAGATGGTCAGTATCCACCAGCGTGTGCCGTCGTTGAGCAGTTCGACGCTGTTGATGCCGCGTTCGAAAGGCTCGCCCTTGGGATCGCGGCGCGACGCATAAGTCGTGAAGACATGAGCAATGTTGCCGAATTGCTCGGTATGGCGGGCAACCTCCGATTCATAAAAGGGATGCTGCTGAAAGTACGGTTCGGTGCCATGCACATAGTCGTCGGGAGTCATCACCGCCTGGCGGATCTGCCCATTCTTATGAAGCACGGTGGCCAGGGTGGCCTGCGGAACAAAGAGGGAATGAAAACGCTGCCAGTTGCGCGTGCCGGCGGGCCCGGAGATCACGTCGTACATGGCATGAATGATGGAATCAATGGACTTGCCATCTTCGGCGAAAGGAGCGGAGGGCGTGGCGGGCGGGTTTTGCGCGGCCAGCGTGAGAGAGAAGACAAGAACGGCGAATAAGAATTTCACAGGAAGCTCCGAGGTGGAGTGTGACTGCAAGCGGCGACAATAGCAGAGCCCAGCCCGCGGCACAACGCACTACTGGTCCTGGCTGGCGCCGGGCAGGCGAGAATTCAGCACGGCAGCCGCCGGCCGCATCACAAGCCAGGAAGCCGTGACGTACATAACAAAACACTCCACCGCAAAGGGCAAAAATCCCAGATAGCCGGGGGCGGGCATCTCGAAAATCTTCAAGCCCTGGAACATGGGAAAAACGTAATGCCACTTGGCCGCCGCCCAATAATTCCAGAACTCCCACAGCCAGCCGCAGATGAAGCCGGAAATCAGCAGCGAGTAGAAGCGCCCGCGACGGCCGGCGGCAAAATCGCCCAGGATGGAGGGCAGGCGCAAATGGTAGTTGGTGGGATCAAGGAGGAAGATGAATCCCACCCAGACCAGGGCAAACAGACGAGCAGCCGCGGTTTGAGGCAGGGCCAAGGGCAGGATCAGGCAAGCAGCGCCAAATATCATCATGCCGGCCTGCGCTGACAGAGAAAATCGCAGAGGCGCGGCGGGCTGAAACCAGCCAAAAGCTTCCACCAGGTCGGCGGTTTCCAGAATGCCGGGAGTAATGGTGGCAAACGACCAGCCATAACCGAGCAGGGCCAGGGCGCGGTTGGCCGGCAAGCCCACGTAGGTCCAGTTCTGCAGGCGCAGATTGTAGGTTTCAAAAATCAGCCACAGGGGAATGGAAAGCAGGGCCATCCGGACGAACTCCGCGGGCGTATCCCGCAGTCTGGAACGTCCTTTAATGGCACGAACGGCGGCGTCGGCCAGCAGAATGTAGCCCGTCCAGGCGATGGGAGTGAAGTAGATAGCTACCGGCTCAAAATGGCGAAACATGAGCTCTTCCGCGGCCACCAGAAAAGCCATTCCGACCCACCCGTACCCTGGCAGGGGAAACCGGCGATGGCGCAGAACCCCGATGACCAGTACAGCGGCGGTCATGCAGGTAATGGCAATACCTAGGGCCGTCATGGCTTCCATACTATCGCGCCGAGGCGGGCTTCCATCGCGGCCCCCCACGAGACCTTACGCGCCTATTACTACGGTTACCCTGGTGTCCTTCGTGTCCTTTGTGGTGAATGGGCTTAGGGCGCTCACAAGCAGCGGTGATTGGCCTCACAGATGGGGGGTACAAAGGCAGCCAGAATGAGGGGTTACCCGCAGCAGGTCTTGGCGCCGCACCCCGGGCATTTGAGACCGGCACCGGCTGTCTGTAGAATCTGGTCAGACTTGCTGGGGGGGCGCCGGCCAAAGCGGCCAGGAGGAAGCAAGATGGCGAACAACACGCTCACAGTCACCGACAACCGGACAGGAGCCACCTACACCCTGCCGGTGGAAAACGGAACCATCCGGGCCATGGATCTGCGGCAAATCAAAACCGGCCCGGATGATTTTGGACTGATGAGCTACGACCCGGCGTTTATGAATACGGCTTCCTGCCGCAGCAGCGTCACCTTCATTGACGGCGACCGCGGCATCCTGCGCTATCGCG
>JBLMXE010000518.1:0-4609 GCA_050257615.1 Chlamydiota bacterium
GTCGCGAGGGCGGTCCGCCCTCGTCCAAACAAATGTGGAAGCGTGGGGCTTCAGCCCCACGAATCAGCGCAGAAGTTGAACCGGCTTTAGCCGCTGTGGCACCGGGGCTAAAGCCCACACACCTGAACCACCTTCTTATCGCAGGGCCGAGGTCCTGCGCTTCCACGCAGCTTCGAATCTCGATGGCGAAGATCGCCCCTTACTTCGCCTTCGCTTTTTCCGCGCGCTCCGCCGCGCACTGTTCGCAGGGGCAATACTCGCGCAGAAAATCCCAGGAGTAGATGCCCAGCTCGTGGCCATCATTCCACTGAAAGCGGATGGCGTACTTGCCCACCGCCTCGGCCTGCAGCGGCTTGGCCGGCGGCTTAAACATGGGCAGCGCCCCCGGCGCCAGCTTAGGCGCTTCTCCCGGTTCGCGGCCGCTCTTGCCCCGCTCTTCGTCGCACAAGGCACAGGGACAAGCGTCGCGAAGCCATTTGAAGCTGTAGCTGGAGCGATGCCCGTCCTTCCACTCAATATCCATGCCCGTCCCGGCGGTCAGGTTTACCTTGACCGACTTGGGATCAGCCTTGGAATTGGGGGGCATATTGTCAGTATCGCACAGGGGATTGCCGCGGCATCGGTTTGTCCAAATCCGCTTTTATCCGGTAAAATCTAGCTTTGTCCCGCTAAGTTCTTACCATTCTGGAGCACTCATGGCACGCGTATGTGATATCTGCGGCAAGGGGCCGCAATTTGGCAACACCATCAGCCACGCCCACAACACCAGCCGGCGCCGCTGGAACGTGAATCTGCGCCCGGTGCGCGCGATTGTGAACGGCGCCACCCGCAAGCTGCGCGTCTGCACCTCCTGCCTGCGCAGCGGCAAGGTTGTGAAGGCCTGAGCCTCTTTTCATCGCAGATTGCCTGCGCCTCTGGTGGCATGTAGCTGCCCCGAAGATCGGCTCCCTCTAAGCCCCTGATTCGGGGAGTGTTGCGCCTCCTGATTCCCGCCATTTTTCGTTTCCGGCGGGCATCAAAAAGCCCCTGCTTTGTGTTAAAATAGAGCCCAGGTCGGGTTCCGCTAACTGCATCTAAATTCAATAACTTGAACCAAATTTTAGGGACCGCAAAATGGGTCCCCGCCGCGCCCGACCCACGTGCTTATTTACGGAGCTGAATGGCCAGCAAAGCAACTTCCCTCAACGACGCCGCGGTTAACGATTCCAAGCTGAAAAATGGCAAGCCCAACGGCGCCAACGGCACCGCTGCGCAGGATTACACGGCCGACTCCATCAAGGTGCTGGGCGGCATGGAGGCGGTGCGCAAGCGCCCCGCCATGTATATCGGTTCGACCGGCGAACTAGGCCTGCACCACCTGGTCTACGAAGTCGTAGACAACTCGGTGGACGAAGCCCTGGCCGGCTACGCGGAAAAGATTGACGTCACCATTCACGACGACAACTCCATCACCGTGGTGGACGACGGCCGCGGCATTCCTGTCGAAACCATGGATCTGGACGGCGAGAAAGTTCCCGCCGCGCAAGTGGTGATGACCAAGCTGCACGCCGGCGGCAAGTTCGACAGCTCCACCTACAAAGTTTCCGGCGGCCTGCACGGGGTGGGCGTCTCCTGCGTGAACGCGCTGAGCGAAGAGCTGACGCTGGAAATCAAGCGCGACGGCTTTACCTGGGAGCAGACGTACTCCAAGGGCGATCCCACCAGCAAGCTGAAGAAGATGGGACCGGCGAAGAAGACCGGCACCAAGGTGCATTTCAAGCCTGACACCACCATCTTCTCGGTCACCGAATACAACTTCGACACGCTGGCCCAGCGCCTGCGCGAGCTCGCCTTCCTCAACAAAGGCCTGCTGATCACGCTGACGGATGAGCGCACTTCCGACCCCAAGACGGGCGAGGCCAAGAAGGCGGAGTTCAAGTACAACGGCGGCATCGCCGAATTCATCAAGCACCTGAACAAGGGCAAGAGCGTGCTGCACGAGCGTCCCATCTACATGGAAGACGACCGCGACGGCGTGCACATGGAAATCGGCCTGCAGTACAACGACGGCTACTCCGAGTCCGTGTTCAGTTTCGCGAACAACATCAACACGGTGGACGGCGGCACCCACCTGAGCGGCTTCCGCACCTCGCTGACACGAACCATCAACTACGCCGGGCAGCAGCTCGGGCTGTTCAAGGACGTGAAAGAAAACCTGACCGGCGACGACGTGCGCGAAGGCCTGGTGGCGGTGATCAGCGTGAAGCTGCCGCAGCCGCAGTTTGAAGGCCAGACCAAGGGCAAGTTGAATTCCGATATCGCCGGCATCGTGCAGGCCTTCGTGAACGAGCGCCTGGGAGCATTCTTCGAGCAAAACCAGGCAGTGGCCAAGCGCGTAATCAACAAGGCAATTGACGCAGCCCGCGCCCGCGAGGCGGCGCGCAAAGCCCGTGACCTCACCCGGCGCAAAGGCGCGCTGGATGGCGGCGGTCTCCCCGGCAAGCTGTCCGACTGCTCGGAGCGCGATCCCAACCGCTGCGAGCTCTTCCTGGTAGAGGGCGAAAGCGCCGGCGGCACCGCCAAGCAGGGCCGCGACCGTCGCTTCCAGGCGATTCTGCCGCTCAAAGGCAAGATCCTGAACGTGGAGAAGGCGCGCTACGACAAGATGCTGGGGCACGAGGAAATTCGCGCCATGATCACGGCGCTGGGCACCGGGATTTCCAAGGAGGATTTCGATCCCGCCAAGCTGCGCTACGGCAAAGTCATCCTGATGACCGACGCCGACGTGGACGGCTCCCACATCCGCACCCTGCTGCTGACGTTCTTTTTCCGCCACATGCAGGAGCTGATCAAGCGCAATAACGTATATATCGCCCAGCCGCCGCTCTATGGCGTCAAGAAGGGCAAATCGCTGCAGTACATTAAGGACGACCGCGAGTTCGTAAAAGTGATGGTGAAGCGCGCCGCCGAAGGCCTGGTGGTGCGCTATGGCGAAGGCGCCGCCCGCCTGGAAGGCGCTCCGCTCACCAAGTTCATGACCGTGCTTAACGAGTACCTGGTCTTCTTCGACAAAGCAGACAAGCGCCTGCGCGACGACAAAGTCACCGAGCTGCTGCCCAAGCTTGACCTGGCCAAGCGCGCCGACTTCGAGGGCGAAAAGAAAGAAGCGCCCAAGAAGCTGGAAAAGCTGGAACGGGAGCTGAAGAAAATCCAGAAGGAGCGCGCCTTCAAGAGCGTGGAACTGCGCCACGACGACGAGCACAACCTGTGGGAAGTGGCGTTTGTGAATTCGCAGGGCGCTGAGCACGTCATCAACTGGGAGCTGGCGTCTTCGCCCGAGTACCGCCAGATGATGGCCAAGTACAAGCAGATCGAAGCCAACATGGAGCCGCCCTTCGTCATTGAGACGCTGGTCAAGGCTTCCGCCAATGGAAACGGGGAAGAGTTGAGCGACGCCGAGCGCGAGGAACAGGAAAAAGCGCAGAAGAAGGCGCCCAAGGCGGCCAAGAAAAAGGCCGCTGAGCCGGAAGTGGTGGAGAAGAGCAATGCGCGCGAACTCTTCGAATATGTGCTCAACGAAGGCCGCAAGGACTTCACCATCCAGCGCTACAAGGGCCTGGGCGAGATGACGGCGGAGCAGCTCTGGCAGACCACCATGGATCCCGAGCGCCGCACCCTGCTCTCGGTGAAGCTGGAAGACATTGCCGAGTGCGAGACCATCTTCACCACGCTCATGGGCGAAGATGTTGAGGCCCGTCGCAAGTTCATTGAAGAGAACGCGCTCGACGTGAAGAACCTGGACATCTAACTTCTTCGCCGCGGAGGAACGCGGAGGACGCGGATCAAGATCAAATCATTGCGGCTGTCATGTTGAGCGAGGGCGCACGCCCGAGTCGAAACACCCCTGCGCTCGTTGACCCGCTGAGATGTCATAGGGAATTTCAATTGATCCCACTGCGGAGTGGGAAGAATGCCTTGCAGCGAACGTCATCGAGTAAAGCGCATGGGGGGCCCTCGACTTCGCAGACCGGGTTCGCAAGCGAACCAGCCTGCTGCGCTCGGGATGACATTCACTCGAGTTCGGAGCAAAGCCCCAGAAGTAACGATCCCCCATTATCCGCGTCGGTTGCGGCTTTTGCGCAATTTCTACCGGCAGCTACGTTCTACATACGAAGGCCGGAAAAGCTAGGCGCCTCCCTCCCGGACCCACAAAACAACTGAGGCAAGGAACCATGAGGAAGCTCATAACAGCAATAGTGTGTCTGTTTGCGATTTCACTGGCGGCGCAGGAGAAGCCGGTGCCGCAGGAAAAGGTACAGGACACCGCCCCCGCGCTCACCATCTATAACCAGAACTTTTTCGTTGCCCGGGACCGCCTGCCGCTCTCCCTGCACGCCGGCATCAATAACGTGCAATACGCCGGCATGACCAGCCTGCTGGAACCGGATTCCGTCATCCTGCGCGACCCCGCCGGCCGCGCCCTGCAGATCCTGGAACAGAATTACCGCAATGACCCCGTCTCCCAGGAGCTGCTGCTCTCCATGTACGAAGGCAAGACCATTGATTTCCTGGTGCAGCGCGGCGAACACCAGGAAACCGTGCGCGGCAAGATTATTCGCAGCGGCTACAT
>JBLMXE010000519.1:0-12654 GCA_050257615.1 Chlamydiota bacterium
TTCCCTTGCTCTTAAGAGTAACCGCTGGGGTTCTGGTGTCCTGTGCTGTTCCGGAAGTGAAGTCAAAGGTGAAAAGATCCACTTCGGCCGGGCCAGCGCCAAAGGATTTGAGCAGGTGGAACCGGGGATCAAGGTATGGATCGGTGCCACCGCCCTTCGATCGCAGATCGAGCAACGTCTTCGTGTAATACCGATCCGATTGCGTCATGCAAGCAAAGCCTCTGCGTCCCTGCAGCGCGGAGCCGGCGCCGAACCACCCCATGTAGCGCCGGCCATCCAGGACGTAGGAAGGTTCCGGGACCTGCTGTGCCCGGAGATAGCCATAAAAGATATCGGGGTTATGGCAGAAGAAAGCGACGGCTATGGTGGCGTCGGGGCCCGTGTTGCGCTTAACCCAGTCGCTTGCCGCCTGAATGTTGGCCATTCTCTTCTGGCTGCGTTGCATGTCCGCGTTGACCCAGCGAGGCCCAGAAGTCAGGCCCCGCCACAGCACAAACAAAAAGAGCACAACGGCAACGCTGCTCCACAGACTTGTCCTCTGCCATCGCCGGTCCACTTCAGCAAAGATTTTGGCTACAGGATAGCCGCAGATGATGGCGTAGAAAGGCAGCCACAAGATGACATGATGTGAAGCGGGATTGAAGTTGAGCGGTTTGGAAACGAAGAAGCTGGCGGCTATGGCCAAGACAATGAGCAGCTTACGCTCGCGGGAGATGAGAATGCCTGCAGCCCCCAGGGCAAGCAAGGCAAGGACAATCTTGTCAGGCGCCAGGAAGTGGAAGGAAAACTTCACATACCAGAGCACGTGGGCCATCAGCGGCATGTTCAGGTGCACCCAGTCTTTGTCAGTCCCGCTATACATCGCCGCACTCTGCACGAAGTGGCGGTACTGCTGGAAGATGGTTGGGGTGCTGACAAAGAAGCCGACGGCACAACCCCCGACGATCAGAACCGCGGCGGGGTTCAAGAGCCGGACCACTATCCGCCGCGTCGTGGCGTTGCAAGTCGCGGCAAAAGCAACCGCAGCGAATATCATCACAGCGAGCAGAAACCAGGGGATGATGCTCCAGACGTCAGGAAGCAACTTGAACAGCGCGCCTCCCAGCCCGGTGTGCGCTAGGTGCCCCGACTTATGCCACAGCAATAGCGCCAGCGCGGCCGCGAAGGCTGCCAGCAGAACAGCCCGGCAAAAGCGGTGCAAGCGGGGGTCGTCCGCCGGATAGACCGAAGCCGGAAGGGTCCAGACCAGCAAGAGCAGCAAGGGGAGAGAAAGAGTGATGGAGTGCAGGCGGGCGCCGGCCGCCACCCCAGCCAGCAACCCGGCGATGAGAACGAGTTTCTCTCGCGGCCTTTCCCTCTCCGCCGGGCCAAAGCTCGCCAGCAGCACCAGGACAGCAGCCAGCAGGAAGCACATGGCCAGCGACTCCGTGCGCACGAAGGAACTGTAGCCCGCATAGGTGGGCGACATCATCAGTATCATGCAGGCCACACACGCGCCCGCCCAATTTATCAGTCGGGAGGCTAAGCGGAACAGCAGGGCCAGTGAAATCAGAAAACAGATCAGCGTAATCGCGCGCATGGTGGCGAACAGCCCCAGCAAGTGCGAGAAAGTAAAGTCCTCGAGGTGAAGGGGTGCCGGAATGGCCCCTACGACGCTCTGCAGCCAGTACCCCGCGCTCCAGATGCCCGCGCTTACCAGCATGAAGGGCGTGCCGGGCTGATCGAAAAAGTGCTGATGGAAATCGAGGTGTAGAAAGCGGATCACCTCGGCAGCGTAGACGTATTCGTCCGAGTAGTAGTACCACGCTCGGAACAGGCAAGGCTCCAAATAGTATGCGGCGTAAGCTATTAAGGCGGCTAAATACGCGCCCCACAACAATACATTGCGGGTTAACCGCCGCTTTCGTCCTTCAAGCAGGCCGCCTTCTGTCTCTGCATCCTGAATAACGCGGCTGCAACGAAGGAGTGCTCGGACTCGGCTGGAGACAGTTCCGCGCGACTTATGGGAGACTTCCGTAATCAGCTGGTCCATGGCTGTCGCCTAGTCTTAGTGCATGATTCCAAACCGACCTATCTGTTGGTCAGATGGCACAGATCCCGGTCGGCACCTCATTGGGCAGTGCGGATCGGCGGCGAGCCCTGAGACCGATTAGGGCCTAATAATGTCGAGTCACCCACTCGTAAAACCCAATAGTAGAAAGTCACACTACCCTCTGTGATACTGCTTTTCAACACAATCTGCGGAGGAAACCCATTTTTCGTCAGGCTTTCGACAGCCATTTCAAACCGGTCTGGCTCGCGGGCCAAAGTCACGATGAACCCCGGCCCCATTTTTCGTATCTTCTGTAACCCTGTTGAATCAAGACTTGGCATACGATTGCCCAACCTGCTGCCCTCCCAGAGGTACAACGAGGTAACAGATTCGAACTCAACACCGGCTCCGGTGCTTGGAAAGAAACGAAACCAGAAGAGAACTCGCTGGTTGGGGTGGATGATGGGATGCAGTTGTCTTACAAGCTCAATTCCTCCTAAATGAAAACCTTCATTAATGGCCTGATCGCCGCCGAAATAGCCGTACACGTCAGGACTTAATGCAAAGGAACTGTTGACAGACAATACCAGCAGACACGCAAGCACAGAGCGAAGCGAGCTCTTTCCGACGACGACTAAGACAACAACTGCCACCCCGGTGAGGTAAGGCAACGACAACTGAATCGCAGCCTGTAGAAGTTCCGAAGATCTCAACAATACAAGCGTCGCGAACACCGTACACACCAGGACTCCGGCCAAGAGAATCTCTTTGTGACGGCTCTCGCTTGTCTCGGAGCTAGACCGCAACCAGAAACCCAGCAGACTGATGCTCAACAATACGATTCCCGGAACGAGATAGACGTAGAAATAACTCACAGAAATGGCGAAACCCTGGCCAATAAGTTCCCAGCCCAGAATCGCGGCAAACATCAACAACACAAAGATGGTGTTAGTTTTCAAGTCGCTGACGCGCTCTTCTTTCTCTAACTGTTGCTTGGCTTGCCTGTGAACGATAAAAGAGATTGCGCTCATCATCAGCAAAAGAACTGGTACGGCTACCCTGTAATACGCCTTCACCAATTGTCCGAGAGGTTTCTTGTATTTCCATAGCTGCCCGGAGGCGAGCAGCCCCTTGGTCGCAAGCAACTGCGCCATAAAGAAAAGATAGCTACCACCAATTATCCAGTGGTTGAGAAACGAAAGCATGGCGGCGCAAATTAGAGCACCCACACCCACAAGGGATAGCTGCCTTAGTATTTCGGAGTGTGTAAGACGCTTAGCACAGAAGTAAGCAACAAGATAAGAAGCAACTATCAGTCCTACAAAAAAATTGCATATCACGGCGCTACTAAGAAGTGCGCCCGCTGCCGCAAATAGCGCGGTTGGACGGCGGCTCCATCTCGCACGATTCAAGACGTACATACCAGCGAGCAAATAGGAAATGGCTGCTCCGTTGGGATACTCCCACACGTATGCCATTAATATCAGTGGATTCGCTACAAGCAGTGCAGAGCCGACGAACGCCAGTGATCCGCCGTAGTACAGCTTCAGCAACAGATAGGCAGAAATTTCTGCCACATAGATGAAAGCACCATGAAGTACAAAGTAAGCCACCTTGGGTGCCAGCAAATGGTAGGCTGCATAGCCCGGCAGGACCCATGGAAGACGGCTCAGATAGTAAGTGCTGCCCCATCGCTGATACAGCTCTAATAGATTGTTAAAATATCCCGTATAGAACCAGGGATCCAGATAACCAACCGGATTGTAAAGCGGCACTTTCGACCACCATACAGCGAATGGGGGCAGGAGAATTAGCAGCATAATCTGGGGTATTCGCGCAGCTTTCGCCTGAGGTGTTGACGCACGCATCACAGCCTGCTGTTTTAGGAGTATGCCTATGTCCGCGGGTACCGGAGTTCCACCTGCCTGCACTTCCGTACTCCTCTTCATCGTCTATTTCAGTCCTGTATCAAACATCGCTGCTTGCGCAGCAAATCTGTCCTACTCGCCGTAGCGGGGCAGAAACTCCGGCGGCACCGCGCGCAGCGGCAAGTGGGCCCTGTCCTTCTCCGAGATTAGCGGATCGGCGACCCCCCAGGGAATTGCCAGATCAGGATCATTCCACAGAATTCCACGTTCGTCTTCCGGAAAATAGAAGTCGCTACACTTATACAGGAAATCCGCGCTTTCCGAAAGCACCACAAAGCCGTGCGCAAAGCCCGGCGGAATGTAGATTTGCTGTTTGTTCTCCGCTGAGAGAATCGCGGTCACGCACCGCCCAAAGCGGGGCGATCCTACCCGGATGTCCACCGCTACATCCAGCACTTCGCCGCGCACCACCCGGCAGAGCTTGGCCTGCGGATGCCTGAGCTGGTAGTGCAGGCCGCGCAAAGTGTGGCGGCGCGATTGTGAGTGGTTGTCCTGGACGAAGCTGTCGCTAATTCCGAGTTCAGCGAACTTAGCCTGGTGATACGTCTCGCAGAAGAACCCGCGCGCGTCGCCGTGCACCTGCGGCTCGAGCAGCAGCACCTCGGGGAGATTGGTCTGGATCACTCGCAATAGTTCCGCCGCCCGGCTAGTGAGCCCTCATGGTCGCCTTCAAAGCCTGGTCGCGGTTGGTATAGTACGTTTCGTAATAGCGCTGGTAGTCGCCGCTGCGCACGTGCTCCAGCCAGGCTGTGTTGGCCTGATACCAGGCGATAGTTTGCGCGATACCCTCCTCCAGCCCGACTTGCGGAGACCAGCCCAGCTGGTGGCGAATCTTCTCCGAGTTGAGGGCGTAACGGCGATCGTGACCCGGCCGGTCGGTAACGTAGGAAATGAGCGACTCGGGCCGCTCCAGGGCGCGCAGGATGCGCCGCACCAGGCTGAGATTGGGCTCGGTGCGGGCGCCGCCGATGTTGTAAACCTCGCCATCGCGTCCATTTCGCAGCACCTGCAGCAGGGCCCGGCAGTGATCCTCCACGTGCAGCCATTCCCGCTCCTGCAAGCCATCACCGTAAACCGGCAGGGGCTTGCCCTCCAGAGCGTTGCAGATCATCAGCGGCAGAAATTTTTCCGGAAACTGAAAGGGGCCGTAATTGTTGGAAGCGCGGGTGATGATCCCCGGGAACCCGTAGGTCCGCACGAAGGAACGCACCAGCATGTCGGATGCGGCCTTGCTGGCGGAATAGGGGCTGTTGGGCTGTAGGGGATAATTTTCATCCGAGGTCTGGCCGGGCGGGATATCGCCGTACACTTCGTCGGTAGAGACGTGAAGGAAGCGGCGGATCTTCAGCTCGCGCGCCGCCTGCAGCATCACGAAGGTGCCTCGGACATTGGTTTCAATGATGGGTTCGGGATGGTAGATGCTTCGGTCCACGTGCGATTCGGCGGCAAAATGTACCACCGCATCGCAGCCCTGCATGGCTTCGCGCACCGCCTGGCCATCGCAGATGTTGCCTTTGACGAATGAGTATCCGGACAGCGAGGCAACCACCTCCAGGTTGCGCAGGTTGCCGGCATAGGTCAAAGCGTCGTAGTTGACAACCTGGAAGCCGGTTTCGCGCAAAAGCAGGTGGTGAATGAAATTGGACCCGATGAAACCGGCGCCGCCGCTGATGAAGAGTCGCATCGCCTATGCTCCTGCCGGCAGAGTTTGCTGGGCCGCCGCCACCTTGTTGGCTCCGGTGGTGGCGACGAGCTCAGCCGCTCGGCGCAGGGAATCGAAGGTTCCGGCATCCGTCCACCAGCCCTCCAGAATGCTGTAGGCGAGCTTGCTCTCCTGCAAATAGAGGTTGTTGACGTCGGTAATTTCCAGTTCTCCACGATTAGACGGCCGGAGGGTGCGGATTTTGTCGAACAGCGTCGAGTCAAACAGGTACAGGCCGGTTACGGCATATCTGGACTTGGGCTGCCTGGGCTTCTCCTCGATGCGGATGATGCGCCCGTTCACGATTTCAGGACAGCCAAAGCGCTCCGGATCTGGCACTTCTTTTAAAAGCAGGTGGGCCCCGCCGCGGAAATTCCGTACGGCGGCGCAAATGTTGCTTTCGATGATGTTATCGCCCAGAATCACGCACACGTGGTCGCCGTCCACAAAGTGCTCGGCCAGGCGCAACGCGTCGGCGATGCCTCCCTCGCCCTCCTGGTAGGTGTAGTTCAAATGGTGCAGCCCGAAGTCCTTTCCGTTGGAGAGCAGGCGCAGGAAATCTCCGGCGCCCTGACCGCCGGTGACAATCATGATCTCTTTGATTCCGGCCGCCACCAGGGCCTGCAGGGGGTAAAAAATCATGGGCTGGTTATAAACCGGAAGCAGGTGCTTGTTGATCACGCGCGTCAAGGGATGAAGACGTGTCCCCAGTCCGCCCGCCAGCACAACACCCTTCATGAATGATTTCCTCCGCGTTGATGCGAGGTTCAGCCGACACGGACCAGTAGCAACACCCAAGCCTTCCTCTCTCAGCGTGTCGGTTTCTTAACGGTACTATACAGGAACCAGGTGGTGAGCCGGGAGGCCCGCCAGACCTATTTTGCCGCCGCCTGGGGAATACCAGGGCTGGCGGAACTTGCGCGCCAGTTCTGCTGTAAGCTGCGGACGCCGAACCGCCACAGCACCTGCGCATACGAGCGGAGGGCCTCAGCCCGACTGACCCCCTCAAAGCCACCCGCGATAACGCCCAGGCTGCGAAGCAGCATGCCGACGACCACGCCCACGCGCAATGCCCGCACCGCCCACGCGCTGTGATGTTTGCGGAAGTAGAGCAAAAGATTGCCATACCAGTAGAGTTGCCGCTGGCCGAAGGGGAGTCTGCTGACGCTGTGGGCGCCGGCGTGCCGGAAGAGCGCTTGCGGGCAGAATTGGATTTTCCAGCCGCGCTCGCGCAACCGCCGGCAAAAATCTACATCCTCAAACCACACCGGGTAAAATTGCTCATCAAAGCCGCCGATACTTCCCCAGGCTTCGCGGCGGAAGGCTAGCGCAGCCCCTGCCGGTTGCTCGATCTCCTGTGCCACACTATAGTCAAAATTCAGGCAGCGATAGCGGGAGTTCCAGGGATTGGAGGGCCATAGCCGGTTCAGCAGCAGAACTTCGCTCAGGCTGCTGGCCAGCGTGGGCAAACAACGCACCACAAATCCCTTCTGCGGCCGGCCATCGCCGCCCAGCAGAAGCCCTCCGGCGGCCCCCACGCCGGGCTTGGCTAGCGTTTTTGCCAGTTTGTCTAGCGAGTTGCTGGCAGTCACAGCATCTGGGTTCAACGCGACGACAACCGGCGCCGTGGTCAGGGCTACCCCCTGATTGATGGCGCCGGCGAAGCCGAGATTCTCCTGATTGCGAATGTATTTCACCGACCTTTCCTGACTCTCTCCTCGATAGGCAGTTCCGGGTTCAGAACCGTTATCAATCAGCAGGATTTCCCATTCTGAAGGTATTGCTGCCAGGCAGTCCTTCACGTAGCTTCCCGAATTGTGGGCCACCACGATGGCAACACCCTTTTCCATGGTGCGATTATACGGACCCAGCGTAATTTGCTTATGCTGGACGTTGCCGCCGCGGTTCCGACCCGCCCCACGAATCCAAGTTTGACAGTTGCAGTAAGGGGGGATATAAGCAATATTTATCCCCTGGCGAAAGAAGCGTCATTGTCCCGATGTTCGAGCTGTTCCGTGATATCTATCGTCACCGTGAGCTGATCTGGGCGCTGGCCCTGAAAGAGCTGCACGTGCGCTACAAGCGCTCGGTGCTGGGTTTCATCTGGGCGCTGCTCAATCCTGCCCTGCTGATGATTATTCTTACGTTGGTGTTCGGCAGCATCATGCGTTTTCAGATTGATCATTATGCGATTTTTCTGCTAAGCATGCTGCTGCCCTGGACGTTCTTTTCCCAGTCGCTGGCCTACGGGGTGGAATCGGTGGTCAGCAATGCCAGCCTGATGAAGAAGGTGCGCATTCCTAAACTGGTTTTTCCGGTGGCGGCGGTGCTGGCCAACGTCATTAATTTTGTCCTTTCCCTCATCCCCCTGGCCCTGCTGGTGGTGGTTCTGCGTTTTCCCTTGCACTGGACCTGGATCTATCTGCCCGTGCCCATGCTGGGCCTTTTTCTGTTTACGCTGGGCGCGGCGTTCCTGCTGGCGGCGGTCAATGTTTTCTTTCGCGATGTCAGCCACATCGTACAGATTATTCTTTCCGCTTGGTTCTATTTTTCTCCTATCATCTATTCGCTGGATTTCATCCCCAAGAAATATCTCTTCCTGTTCCGGCTTAATCCCCTGCTGTACGTCTTGAATGGATTCCGGCTGAGCATTTACTACGGTCAACTGCCCAGCCCGCAATCCTTTGGCATGTCGCTGGCCTGCGGCATCGCCGCCCTGGTGATTGGGTTCTCAATCTTCAGGCGTTTGCAGGATTCGTTTGTGTTCTACGTCTAGCCGGCATGGCGAGTGCATACCCAATCCGTTTCGACAACGTGGTGCAGCGCTTCCGTGTCATCCGCGAGCGCCCGGACACGCTGCGGGAGGCCTTCTCCAACCTCTTCCGGCGGCGCACCAGCTATCATGATTTCGAAGCTCTCAAAGGCGTCTCCTTCGAGGTGGAAGAGGGCAGCACCCTGGGCATTGTGGGGCGCAACGGATCGGGCAAGAGCACCATCCTGAAAATCGTGGCTGGGGTCTACAACCCCACCAGTGGGCAAGCCATGGTGGACGGCAATGTCGCCCCCCTTATTGAACTGGGAGCCGGGTTTCACCATGAACTGACCGGACGAGAGAATATTGTCATCAACGGTTTGCTGTTGGGTCTTTCCAAGAAGGAAATCAAGGCCCGAGAGCAGCGCATAATTGAATTCGCTGAGATTGGCGATTTTATCGATGCTCCGGTAAAGCAGTATTCCTCGGGCATGTACATGCGCCTGGCTTTCTCTGTGGCCACCGAGGTGGATCCGGATATTCTGGTGATTGACGAAATTCTAGGGGTGGGCGATGGAGCCTTCCAAGACAAATGCTATGAGCGGCTGCAACGCTTCCGCAGTGCCGGCAAGACCATCCTCTTTGTATCCCACGACATGAACAGCGTGCGCCGGTTTTGCGATCGGGTCTTGCTCATCCACAACGGGGAACTCCTGGAGGATGACTTGCCCGACGCCACCATTGCCCGTTATGAGGCGCTTCTGGGACACGTTCCCGCGGCGGTCCCCCAGCCGGCCTCGCGCAGGTGAACGCCTTTGCTGCTGAGCGTTGTTGTCCCCACCCGGAATCGTGCCGCCAAGCTAGAGCGCGCACTGCATAGCCTGAGTCTGCAGTCGCTTCCGCCGCAGCAATTCGATGTCATCGTCGTGGACAATGGCGGCACCGATAATACAGCGGAGAAATTTGCCTCCTTCCAGGTCCATTTTCCCAACTGGAAACTGGCCCGCCAACCCCTTCCCGGCCCCGCGGCCGCCAGGAATGCCGGCGCTCAGCTGAGCCAAGCGGAGCTGCTGCTTTTCCTCGATGATGATGTGATTGCCTCGCCCGGCCTGCTGCAAGCTCACCTTGAGGCCCAGCGCCAGTTCCCTGGCTGCGCCGTGCTGGGGAAAGTGCGGAATTCCTGGACGGGGGATGAGTCGCCCTTCCATCGGACTCTCGCCCGGCGCCACCTGTTCCATTCCTTCGAGTTTGCCGACCCTGAGAACGTGCCCTTCGCCCATTTCTACAGCTGCAATCTTTCGCTGCCCCGCTCCGCGCTGCTGCAACTGGGAGGTTTCGACGAGCGCTTCCCGTCCGCCGCTTTTGAGGATACGGACCTAGGTTACCGCTGGGCCAGTTCGGGAAGGCGCCTGGTTTTCTGCCCTGAAGCCGGCGTGACCCACGACCCCTCGCTGACCTGCCACGGCTTTGCCGGCAAACGCTTCGCCGCCGGACAAGCTCTCTGCCTGCTGCTGGCCAAGCATCCCGAACTGGAAGAGACATTTCTGCCTTCCTGGTGGCGTCGGCTTCTGCGCAGCAGCCTGGGCTTTGTGGCCCAACCCCTGGCCGGCCTATTTGATCGCCCGCTGCCGCGGGCATTCCTCCCTGCCCTGGCTGAGTTCTGCTGGTTCTATCTGGAATACCGCTTCTGGGCAGGTTATCGCCAAGGAAGGGCCGCCCCTGCCGCGCCGCAGGTCGCTCCAACCACACCGTCTTCCAGCATTTCTGAAACCGCTGCCCGGACAGGCATGAAGTCGTAGCACGGGTGCGATAGAATTCCAGCAACCGATCCCGGCACACCAAGGCAGGCAAAGTGATCTCCGTTGTCACTTACGGCAGAAACGATAACTACGGGTTCAACCTGTACAAGCGCACCGCCATGGGTTTCAATTGCCTGGCCGAGGTACTGAGCGAGGAGGATGAAATCCTCTTCGTGGACTACAACACCCCTTCCCACCTGCCTACCCTGCCGGAATTCATTTGGGATACTCTGACGGATAAAGCCCTGGCGCGGCTCAAAGTGATTCGTGTTCTGCCCGAGATACACGAACGGGTCAAGGCGGACTCGCCCCTGAAAATCCTGGAGAACGTATCGCGCAACGCGGCCATCGTCCGCTCCAATCCCGCCAATCACTGGGTGCTTTCCACCAATCCCGACGTGCTGCTGGTGCTGGCCTCGCAATGGAACAATCTGGATTCGCTGCTGGCGACCCTGGCTGACAGTTTTTACGAAATGCCGCGTTTCGACATTCCCGAGAGCGTCTGGTCATCCCTGCCCCGGCAGGAGCCGGCGCGCAACTTGCAACTGCTGCGCGACTTCCTGATCCACCATGGCCTGGCGGTGGCGGAAACTCTGCCTGATTATCGTTTCCAGAAGTTTTATCTGTTTGACGCCCCCGGTGACTTCCAGCTCGCTCCCCGCGACTACTACTTTCGCCTGCGCGGCTTTGACGAGTCCATGAACAAGTACCTGCACTCCGACTCCAATCTTGCCAAGCGCATGTGGCTGCTGAATGGGCAGCGCACCGACCACCTGCTCGGGCATCTCTGGGTGCTCCACCAGGACCACTATCTCAGCGGGGAGTGGGCGCGCAACGTCAGCACCATCGAGCCCAACGACCCGCTGGTCAAGGTTTTTCACCAGCAGCAGATCGAAGCCAATGGTCAAGGCTGGGGGCTGCAGGATGTGGACCTGCCCATGTTTCGGATGGCCGAACGGGTGCAGTCACAGGCTTGTCGCTTCGCCCTCCTTCCCCGGTCCGAGGGCGAGCTGCCGTTAAGCCGCGATGTGGATTGGAGCACACAGCCCTTTTACCGCCTTGCCCACTACCATCCCGAGGTCATCACCACCTACTTGCGCGAGTTTCTGCAGGTGATCTCGGCAGATTCCCTCATCTGCTATCTCGGTGACCAGAGCTCTACCCTGCAGTATGTGCGACAAGCCTGGCACGATATTTCGCCGTCCGGCGCGGCCGTTAAAGATTTGGCCGAGGCAGCGGAACGCAACGGCTCGGCGCTTAAGGCGGATGTGCTGCTGGTGGATTTGCGGTATGAACGCTCTGCCGAATGCGCGGAGCGCATCCGCACGCTTAAAGAGAAGCTGGATCGCCAGGTCGCCGCCGGGCGCATGCAGCCACTGGAAGCCGACGATGAGCTGGCGAAGTTTGCTGACGAGGCTGACCACCAGGCGCTGCAGGCGCGGCTGCTTCCGCTATGGGAGGACCTGGTGTCACACGTGCGGATTCGTCCCGGCGGCTACCTGATCCTGCTGGGCTGCAATCCCTATTCGCCGCTGCTGTTCGAATTCCAGGAAACCTACGCGCAATACAGCCTCAAGCAACGGGCGCGGTCACCCTTGCCCGACCGCCTGCATGCCTATTATCAGAAATTCAAGGTGGCTGCCTATTCGAGGGAGCATCGTAATCCCGCGGTCAAGCTGGTGTTTGGCATCCGGCTGCTCAAGCGCCGCATGTTCCGCAAACTGATCGGCCACAACAGCATCCTGGGCGCGCTTTACCTGCAATACTTCATCCGTACCCATCGGAGGCCCGTCGTCTCCCTGAATGCGCGTACCCTCTATGTTCACCATCGCCTTATGGTCATGCAGATGGAGTCATAACTATGCCCACGCCCACGGTTGAGGATGTCCAACAATACTGGGACCAGCGCCCGTGCAACATCCGCCACTCCACCGCGCCCCGCGGCTCGCGCGAATACTTCGACCAGGTGGAGCAGCGCAAGTACTTCGTGGAACCGCACATCCCCGGCTTTGCCGAGTTTGCCCGCTGGCAGGGCAAGGACGTTCTGGAGATCGGCTGTGGTATCGGCACCGACTCCATCAACTTCGTGCGTCACGGCGCCCGCCTCGATATCGCAGAACTTTCCGGCGAAAGCCTGGCCATGACCCGCAAGCGCTTCGAGGTGTTCGGACTGAAGGCCAACTTCTTCCCCGGCAATGCGGAAGAACTAGATTCCCTGCTGCCGCCGGGCAAGCAGTATGACCTGATTTATTCGTTCGGCGTCATTCACCACACGCCGCATCCGGAGCGGGTGGTGGCCGCCGTCGCCCGCCGCCTCAAGCCGGGCGGCGAATTCCGCCTCATGCTCTACAGCCGTTACTGCTGGAAGACGCTGTGGATTTACCTGAAGTATGGCTGGCGCGAGCCCTGGAACCTGCACCAACTGGTGGCCAAGTATTCCG
>JBLMXE010000520.1:0-9896 GCA_050257615.1 Chlamydiota bacterium
GTCAATCCCAATGCCAATCAGGCGGCGCCGCCCAGCCCCAACTGCCTGCTCAACGATCCCAATCCCAACGATCCCAACGGCTGCTCCAACCTGGACGCGCGCCGGCGCTTTGCCAAGTTCGGCCTGACACAGGGTCTGTACCAGACCTGCAACTGCGATACCTCCAGCTATAACTCGCTGCAAGCCAAGCTGCAGAAGCGCATGACCAACGGCTTGGATTTCCTGGTGACCTACACCTATTCCAAGGCCATGGCCAATACGGAATATGGGCCGTTTTCCAACAATCTGAACTGGGCGCAGGATCACGGGCCGGCGAACTTTGACCGTACGCACGCCTTAAGTATTGCGCACGTCTGGCAACTGCCCTTTGGCCACGGCCGGCATTGGGGTAGCAGTTCGAGCAAGGCGATGGACATGCTGCTGGGCGGCTGGGTGTTCAGCGGCATCAGCACCTTCTACTCCGGCCTGCCTTTCACCCCCCTGGTTAGCGATGCACCGCTTGTGTTCGCCGACTTCAATAGCTTCCGTCCCGATGCCATCGGCGATCCCAACGTGTCCAACCAAAGCGCCAATGAATGGTTCAATCCCGCGGCGTTCGTCGCACCCCAAGGCATTGGACGTAATGGCGATGTGCGCCATAACTCCATGCGCGGGCCGAGCGAGGCTCTGCTCAACCTTTCCCTGGGCAAGACCTTTACCATCGCGGAGGGCAAGACGCTGGAGTTCTCGTGGGAAAACTTTAACGCCATTAACCACGTGAACCTGGGCCAGCCCGCCAATTATGTGGACGCGTCCGGAGCCGGACAAATTACCTCTACGGCGACTGATATGAGGCAGATGCAGTTCGGTCTGCACTTCCGCTTCTAAGGCAGATGGCAGAGGGCCGCGGATCAGGAACGCCGCGGCTCTTTGCCTGAGCCATGCGCCATAAGATTTGTGATTGGGTAATTTGTAAATTTCCCATGGTTGATATGAGGACGGCGCTGTCGGGTTTCAAATTACCAATTACAGATTGCTGAATTGCAAATCACCTCGGCCGAAGTTATCAGCTGATGAGGACCATCCCATCCCATGAACATGCTCCTGTCCAGTTCTCTTGCCGCTCTGTTGCTGTCCATCCCTCTCTCGGCCCAGACTCCGCAAGCGCCGCCCAACCTGCCTCCTGATGCGCGCTACAAGGTGGACATTCTGGTGGTGGTCGGCCACCCCGACGACGACACCGAGGTCACCTCCTATCTGGCCAAGGAAATTGAGCAGGGCCACAAGCGCGTGGCCGTGGTCTATGGCACGCGCGGCAACTCCGGGGGCAACGCGGTGGGCTACGAGCAGTCCAAAGCGTTGGCCGACGAGCGCGAAATGGAGGCGCGGCATTCGCTGGCCACTTACGGCATCAGCAACGCCTGGTTTTTGCACGGCCCGGACACACCCAGCGAAGATGTGCTGCATTCGCTTGAGACCTGGGGACACGGTGCGGCCCTGGAAGAGGTGGTGCGGTTGGTGCGCCTGACGCGGCCGGAAGTGATTCTCACCTGGCTGCCCAATTACGACGATGGGGAAAACCACGGCGATCACCAGGCCGCCGGCGTGCTGGCCACCGAGGCTTTTGACCTGGCCGGTAATCCCCTGGCGTTTCCCGAACAGGTGGCTGCCCCGCGCGACCACTTCAACGTCAGCAACTACGGCGAGGGACTGCGCCCCTGGCAGCCCAAGAAGATTTATTACTTTTCCGACGCCATTCACACGGAGTTTTACAAAGGGAACGGTCCGGAGTATCCCAGCAGCGGTATCTCTCCTTCACGCCACATCTCCTATGCCAAGGTAGGAGAGCAAGCCTGGAGCTTCTACCAGACGCAAGGCGACTACACGCCGGAGGAGCTGAAGGAAGTGATGGCAGCGCCGGTGCGTTTCATCTTTGGCAAGTCGCTGGTGGGCGGCGCCGCGACGGGACACATCTTTGAGGGTATCAAGCCGGGGCCGATTCCTTACCATCGCGCCAGCGGCTACGAGCCGCCATCGCGCCCCCCGGTTTCCATCGAACTGGGCGGGCCGTGGGCGTTTTACCGGCAATTCTGGGAGGCGCACGACATCGAGCGCATCGCTCGGCTCTATGCCCCGGAAACCGGCATCGCGCCCGGGGAGAAGCTGTGGGTGCCCATTCTTATCCACAATGACAGCGATGTGCCTCGGCAAATAACGCTGCAACCCTCCGTGCCTGTGGGATGGAGCGCGACTCCGGGGCCGCAGGTCTATACTGTGGCCGCGCATGATACCTACCCTGTCGCGGAGTGGGTGGTAGCGCCTTCGTCGGCGGAGAAGGGCAGGTGGATGGAGCTAAGGTGGAAGGCGCAGTCCGAAGGCGCCGCGGCGGGTTCGGCGGCACTACGCGCGCACGTGGACACGCAGCACATGCCGCAATGAACCGTGAGTTGGGAGTCAGGAGTCGGGAGTCAGCGGGAGCTTGCACGTGAACCAGCAGGGAGGGGCCCCAGGGCGCGGCAGGATTTGTAATTTGGTAATTTGTAATCTGTCGGGCTGCGAACGACGGTGGTGATTTTTGAATTGCCAATTACAAATTACTCAATTACAAATTCACGCGAGGCTGATCTCGTCCCCATGAAAATGCTCACATCCCGCTGCCTTCTCGTCTTCTCGCTGCTTACTCTGTCTGCCTGGGCGCAAGTGAAACTAGCGCCGCCGTATCCTGCTCCTGACGACCGCTACAAGGCCGATATCCTGGTGGTGGTCGCCCATCCCGATGACGACATGGCGGCCGCGCCTTACGTGGCACGTGCCCTGGACCAGGGTAAGCGTGCCGCCGTTATCTTCTGCACGCGCGGCAATTCCGGCTCCAACTTCGTGGGCAACGAGCAGGCGGCCTCATTGGGCGCCATCCGTGAAATCGAAGGCCGCCGCGCCGAGGCTGCCCTGGGCGTTTACAACGTCTGGTTCCTCAATGGATCGGATACCCCCGGTCAGGACGTCCTGCACTCGCTGGAGGCCTGGGGACACGGCACTGCCCTGGAGCAGGTGGTGCGCCTGGTGCGGCTGACGCGCCCGGAGGTGATCCTCACCTGGCTGCCGGATTACGTGGCGGGCGAGAACCACGACGACCATCAGGCCGCGGGCGTGCTGGCCACCGAGGCTTTCGACTTGGCGGGGGACTCGCTGGCTTTTCCCGAACAGGTGGAGGCGCCGCGCAACCGGCTCTCCATCAGCAACTACGGTGAAGGCCTGCAGCCCTGGCAGCCGCAGAAGATTTACTACTTCACCGACGCCAGCCACGAAGAGTTCGTCCAAGGGAAGGGTCCGGAGTACCGCACCGATGAAATCTCCCCCAGCAAGCATGTTTCCTACGGGCAGATCGTTTACGACGCCTGGATGCACGACAAATCGCAGATTGGGCCGGATTTCAGCGAAGCGACGGTAAAGGAGTACCTGGCGAAGCCCATGCGCTACATTTTCGGCAAATCGGTGGTGGGCGGCTCGCCCACCGGCGACATCATGGAGAACACGAAGCCGGAGGGGGTGCCGTGGGTTCCGGTTATGGGGCATCACGCGGTGGCGGGACCGGAGGAAGGGCTGCAACTGGGCGGGCCGTGGGCTTTCTATCGCGATTTTTGGCCGCAGCACAACCTGGAGCACCTGGCCAATCTGCTGGCGCCGGAGACTGCCATGGGCACAGCCGATTTCCACCTCTGGGTGCCGCTCCTATTACGCAACACCAGCGGCAGCGCCGCCCAGGTCAGCTTGCGTTCGACTTTGCCCGCAGGCTGGACCGAAACTCCCGGGCCGATGGTCTATAACCTGACGGCGCATGAGGAGCGGCCAGTGTCCCTATTCCTGGTGGCGCCGCAGAGCCAGAAGGGAAGCTGGCAGACGCTGAAATTCGAGGCCGAGGTCGGGGGAAAGTCTATTGGCTCAGTCACGCTGAAGGCGAATGTGGAATACAACGGCGTTCCGCAGTGAAAACCGATTTACCACAGAGACACGGAGACACAGAGAAAGGCAATTTCAGATCTTCAATCGCGGTCATTCATGGCCTGGCTGAATGCTGGTGGCTGAATGCTGATTCCTGGCTTCCATTAGTCTTCATCATCTGAAATATCTGAGATTGCTTTTCTCCGTGCCTCTGTGTCTCTGTGGTGAACCGATTTTCGATGAAGGGCCGGCGTCAGGGAGCGTAGCGTGGCCACGTTGCGCAGGTCGTCGCCGGGCGCGTCTATGGGTGTTTCCGCGATGAAGGCAGCGTGGACCAGGCGGGGATCGCTCAAGAGCCGCCGAAATGGTTCCAGGCCGATGGTGCCCTGGCCGATGTGCTGGTGGCGGTCCAGCTTCGAGCCACGAGCCGCTTTGGCGTCGTTGCAGTGCCATACCGGGATGTTCCTCAGGCCAATTGCCAGGTCCAGGTAGCGCAGCGTCTGCTGCATGCCTTCTTCGCTCACGGTGTCGTAGCCCGCGACGTGCACATGGCAGGTGTCAATGCAGGCGCCCACGGGAATAATGCCGCGCAGGCGCCCAACAAGTTCCGCCACCTGCTCGAAGCTGCCGCCCAGGGAGAACTCCGCCCCGGCGGTGTTTTCAATCAGCACGGTCAATCCGCCTTTGGCCAGGTCGTAGCTCTGGGTGGCAGCTTCGATTGCCTGGGCCGCCCGCGCCAGACCCTCCTCCCGGCTGCCGCCACGGTAGGAGCCGGGGTGGAGCACCAGGTACTCGGCGCAAAGGGCCAGGGCCCGCTCTACTTCGCCGCGAAAGGCCTCGATAGACCGGCTGTGGAAGTGCGCGGTGGTGCCCGCTAAATTGATCAGGTAATTGGCGTGGATCACCAGCGGCTTCAGGTCATATTTTTCGCGCAGGCGGCGCATGATGTCGCACTGCTTTCTTCCCAATTGGTATGGTTTCCACTGGCGCGGGCTGGAAGAGAAAATCTGAAAGGCGGTGCAGCCCAGACGCCAGGCGCGTTCGGCGGCGTTCTCCACCCCGCCGGCAATGGACGTGTGAATTCCCACCCGCCGGGAAGTTTTGGGCCACGGTTTTTTGGGGGCGGGTAGCTTCAGGATGTCCTGGTGGCGGGCGAGGGAAGTAGCCATGGCGATAAGAATGGTAAAGTTAAGCGGCAGGTTTGGCCAATGAAGCGACTAGCCATTTTCGTAATTGCCGTGGCTGCAGCGATTGCCTTTTACTTCCTACTTCCACTGTTTCCATGGTCCGTCCACGTTCGCTGGCTGCGATGAAGGGCCCTGTCGGATTGCGAACCGCCCTCCAGGAAAGTAAACTGAACGTTTGTCACAGGGGTGTTATCCATGCTGGTTGTGATGAAGGCGCACGCCACCGAGGAGGAGATTCGGGCGGCGTGCAGGAAAATCGAATCGCTGGGCTATCGCGCCCATCCCATCCCCGGAGCGCAGCGTACCGCCATCGGCATCACCGGCAACCAGGCCGAGGTCGAACCCGGCACGCTGGAGGAAATGCCTGGCGTGCAGGAAGTCATCCGGGTCAGCAAGCCCTATAAGCTGGTCAGCCGCGACATCAAAGAAGAAAACACGGTCATCACCTTTCCCGGAACGGATGCCTCCATCGGCGGGCGCACCCTGGCGGTGATTGCCGGACCCTGCGCGGTGGAAAGCCGCGAACAGGCCTTCGCTGTGGCCGAGCGCGTGCATGCCGCCGGGGCGCAGTTCTTCCGCGGCGGCGCTTATAAGCCGCGCACATCCCCTTACTCCTTCCAGGGCCTGGGCGAGGAAGGCTTGCGTATCCTGGCGGAGATTCGCGAGCGCTTTGGCCTGCGCATCGTCACCGAAGCAGTGGACCACGAGTCGCTGGAACTGGTGGAGCGCTATGCCGACGTCATCCAGATCGGCGCCCGCAACATGCAGAATTTCTCGCTGCTCAAAAGCGCGGGACGTACGCGCAAGCCGGTGCTGCTTAAGCGCGGCATGTCGGCCACGCTGGAAGAATTCCTTATGGCCGCCGAATACATCATGAGCGAGGGCAACTACCAGGTGATTCTCTGCGAGCGCGGGGTGCGCACCTTCGCCGACCACACCCGCAACACCTTGGACCTGAGCCTGATTCCGGCGGTGCAGCGACTGAGCCACCTGCCAATTCTGGTGGACCCCAGCCACGGTACCGGTAAGCGCAACAAGGTGACGCCGCTTTCGCGAGCCGCCGTGGCGGTGGGCGCAGACGGGCTCATGGTGGAGGTGCACAACAATCCCGATCGCGCGCTCTCTGACGGCATCCAGTCCATCTACCCCGACCAGTTCGATGAGCTGATGCGGCAGATTCGGCAGATTGCGGCGGTAGTAGAGCGCTACGTGCCGGGGCCGGTGGCCGGCATCTCGCAAAACACGGTATCCGCAGCCGCCCGGCCTTGAAGAAACTTCTCATCCTTTGCGTGATCGGGGCGGGCGTGGCCGTCCTGGTCTGGTATTTCAGCACCCCAGACCTGCCGCACTATGCGCCCAGCTACCGCGAGTACGCCTATGTCACCAACGGCCAGAGCAACACGGTCAGTGTGCTTGACCTCACGCCGCGCCCCTATCCGCGTTTCAACGTGATCAAAACTATTCGTGCGGGCGCCAACCCCACGGGCGTGGCGGCCAACAGCAAGAAGAACGAAATCTATGTGGTCAACACCGATTCCAATAACGTCAGCGTGATTGACGCCGAACGGAACCTGGTGGTGGCCACGATTGGTGTGCATCGCGCCCCCTACTTCATCAGCGTCGCGGAAGACGGTAAGCGCGCCTACGTGGCCAATTCGGGCTCGGCCAACGTTTCGGTGATTGACCTGGAAGCACGCAAGGTGCTGGCCAACATTCGTGTGGGCGCGGCGCCGGGCCTGGCGCGGGTTTCGCCGGATGGTGGAACCGTGGTGGTTTCCAACCGGGGCGACAATACGGTTTCGTTGCTCGATGCCAGCCGACTGGCCGCTCGCGCCACCATTCCCGTTTGCGTCCATCCCGAGGACATCGCCATCCTGCCGGACTCGAGCAAGGCCTTCGTTTCCTGCAGCGGTTCGAACCAGGTGGCCGCCATTGATCTGAAGAACGACAAGCTGCTGGCGCTGCTGGATGTGGGCAAAACGCCCGTCCATCTGCAACTGAAGCCCGACGGCGGCGAGCTCATGGTGAGCAACTTCGATTCCGACAGCATTTCCATTATCGAAACCACCACCAACGAAGTCGGGGGCAGCTATCTGATCGGCTCCCATCCCGTGCGCGGCATCGTGACCGCCGACAACTCGCTGCTTTATGAGAGCAATTTCGGCTCCAACTCGGTGGCGGTTTACGGCATTGACGTGGGCAAGGTGCTGGGCACGATCGGGGTCGGGTACCGGCCGGATGCGCTGGCACTGACTTCCAACCAGGATTTTTTGCTGGCGCTGGATACGCAATCCGACGACGTGGCCGTGATCCGCATGAAGCGCTTGGCCACCACCTCCAAGATCAGCAGCGACCGCGCGCTGTGGGCGGTTGTCCCCGTGGGCATGCAGCCTAACGACATTGTGGTAAAGGCATTTTTCCTGACTGAGCGCGCCGCCCGCCGGTAGCACGGGGTAGTTGGGTGCGCAGGACGGGGGCCTGCGCCACAAGCGTCTCTGTAGTGGCAAACCGTGTAAAATCGAAGATTCAACCCAAACTTTGCGGCCTGAACATCATGCCCGACAACCCTACCCACCCGGAAACGCGCGACGAGCGCTATGACGCCCAGCGACTGGAACAGAAATGGTTCGAGCGCTGGCAGAAGGACCCAGCGCTTTACCGCGCCGAAGCCGGCTCCAACCGGCCCAAGTACTACGTGCTGGAAATGCTGCCCTATCCCTCAGGCGCGCTGCACATGGGGCACGTGCGCAACTACGCCATCGGCGACGCGCTGGCCCGCTTCATGTGGATGAACGGCTACAACGTGCTTCATCCCATGGGATGGGATTCTTTCGGGCTGCCGGCGGAGAACGCCGCCATCCAGAACAACACGCCGCCGCGCGAGTGGACGCTGCGCAACATCTCCAACATGAAGGCGCAGATGAAGCGCCTGGGCTTTGCCTACGACTGGCAGCGTGAAGTTACCACCTGCTTCCCGGAGTACTACCGCTGGAATCAGTGGTTCTTCCTCAAGCTCTACGAGCGCGGCCTGGCTTACCGTAAGAAGAGCAAGGTGAACTGGTGTCCCAAGTGCGCCACCGTGCTGGCCAATGAACAGGTGGTCAAGGGCTGCTGCTGGCGCCACGAAGACACGCTGGTGGAGCAACGCGAGCTGGAGCAGTGGTTTTTGCGCATCACCAATTACACGGAAGAGTTGTTGCGCGATTTGGAGCAACTGGAGCACTGGCCCGAGAAGGTGCGCATCATGCAGCGCAACTGGATCGGGCGCAGCGAAGGCGCGCTGGTAGACTTCAAGCTCGAGGGGACAGCTGAGAAGATCAGTGTCTTCACCACTCGCATTGACACCATTTACGGCGCCACTTCGATTCAGTTGGCGCCGGAACATCCGCTCGTGGCAGATTTTGTCGCGAAGGACGACGACCTGAGCGGCAAGGTAGAAGAGCTTCTCAGCGAGCAGCGCAAAGCGAGGGAAGTGGGCGATGTGGGTGCCATCGAGAAGCACGGAGTGGATACCGGGCGCTTCGCCGTCAACCCCTTCAACGGCGAGCGCCTGCCCATCTGGGTAGGGAATTACATCCTCATGGACTATGGCACCGGGGCCATCATGTCGGTGCCGGCGCACGATGACCGCGATTACGAGTTTGCCAAGAAGTACGGGCTGGATATCCGCGTAGTCATTTTGCCGCGCCGCGAAGAAGAGCCACCGGCGGCTGGCGAACCGGAAGAGCCGGTGCTGCCCTTTACCGCCACCGACAGCCTGCTCATCAACTCTGGGCCTTTCGATGGCCTCTCCTGCGCCGAGGCGATTAAAAAGATGGCAGAGCACGCCGAGAAACACGGCTTCGGCAAAGCCACCGTCACTTACCGGCTGAAGGACTGGGGCATCTCGCGGCAGCGCTACTGGGGTACTCCCATCCCCATGCTGTATTGCGAGAAGTGCGGCATTGTTCCGGTGCCGGAAAAGGACTTGCCGGTGCTTTTGCCCGAGAACGTAGAAATCACGCTGACCGGAGGTTCGCCGCTAAGCCGTCTGCCGGAGTTCGTGAATACCAAGTGCCCGAAGTGCGGTGGCAAGGCGCGGCGCGAGACCGACACCATGGACACCTTCGTGGATTCGTCCTGGTATTTCTACCGCTACACCGACGCCCGCAACGATGGCGAGCCCTTCAGCAGCCGCGAAGCCAACTACTGGTTCCCCATTGACCAGTACATCGGCGGAGTCGAGCACGCCATTCTGCACCTTATCTACTCGCGCTTCTGGACCAAGTTCATGCGCGATCTGGGCATGATCAACAATTCCGAGCCGGTGGTGCGCCTGTTCACCCAGGGCATGGTGATCAAGGATGGCGCCAAGATGTCGAAGAGCCTGGGCAACGTGGTCACGCCCGATGAGATGGTGGCGCGCTACGGCGCCGACAGCGCCCGCATGTACAGCCTGTTTGCCGCGCCGCCCGACCGTGACCTGGACTGGCAGGACGCGGGCGTGGAGGGCATTTATCGCTTCCTGGGACGCGTGTACCGCTACCTGGGCCGCCATGCGGCGGTGGCGCGGCCAGTGGGCGCGGATGTCCATCGCCGGTCGGCAGAGACGGAGCTTGCTCCGTCTCAGTTATCGCCCACGGCCCGCGCCCTGCAGCGCAAGCTGCACCAGACCATCAGGCGCGTGAGCGCCGATTTCCAGGGACGCTGGCACTTCAACACTTCCATCGCCGCCATTATGGAACTCGTCAATCAGCTTTACGCGACGGAAGAGCAGAAGGGCAATGGCATTCCCGAGGCGCTCCTCAGGGA
>JBLMXE010000521.1:0-9192 GCA_050257615.1 Chlamydiota bacterium
GCCAGAACGCTGGGCGGAGTATGCGCCATCCAGTCGGTGATGCTGAATGTTCCGAACTCGGAAAAATTTCCGTCATCAAAAACCAAAATGAAGTGCGCTTCCTCCGGCCCCAGGCATTGCAGGGCATGCCCGTGGCCCTTGGGGAAGTACCATACGTCGCCGGGCCCGAAATCGGCCGACTCCGCCTGGCCATTGGGAGCTATTACCGTCGCCCGGATGTTGCCCTTAACGATGTAGGCCCATTCCGCCGCCACGGCGTGCCAGTGCAGTTCCCGCAAGCCCCCAGGCTGCAAGCGCATCGAAACCCCGGCCATGCTCTCGGATATCGGAAACTCATCCACATTCGCTTCCTTGGCCGAACCGCCGGGTCCCACCCAGGCTTTGGAACTCTCGATGTCGTACTTGAAGTTCTGCAGGGGCGCATGTTTGGTCCCGCTGCCCGGAGCCGCCGCCGCGGGCAGAGGGGCGGCCATTGTAGCGGCGGCGATACCGGCAGCGGCCAGCGAAGCCCCGCCCAGCAATTCACGCCGTGTCCAGCCTGGGGTCTTACTTTTTCTTCGGCTCATGTTGTCCTCTTGTGGTATAGCGGCGTTTTACCCTGCTCCCGGAAGCCCGCGCACCGACGCCTGTCCTGCGGCGCCGGGAAGGCAATTCCTGTCAGGTTAACGCAAGCTTAATTCGCAGCCTGCCGCCCTGCTGACGGTCCCGCGGTGACATGGCGGCACGACTGGACTAATACTCTCCGGGTGTTACCTGGCCCGCCAGCGGGTTGAACGTCCCAGCGGCGTCGGCCGCGCTGTCGAATACTTCAAAGATCGTCAGCAGCCGGGTAATGCCAAGAACGTCCCGCAGCCGGGGATTCAGATTTGCCAGTTTGATCCCGCCTCCCGACTTACGGGCCGACGCCTGAAGGCCCACAAGAACGCCCAGGCCGGTGCTGTCAATGTGAGTAACGCCACCGAGATCGAGCACGATCCGGTTGCACTCCGACAATGCCTCTTTGACCACATGGCGCAGTTTCGCCGATTCGTCGCCCAGCACGATTCGGCCCCTGCAGCTTATTACGCTGCTCCCCGCCATTCCACGGGTAGTCAATTCCAGAGGCATCTTTGAACTCCTTCACCACGCTGCCCGGCGAAACAATACCCTCTCCAACTTTGCCGTGCAAGCCATGATCACAATGCCAGCGGCGCCGCCCGCAACACAGAGATGTTACATGTCCTGTGGTTGCAAACGTCCGGCGCAAGCGCTATCTTTTGTCACTCGCCAGCGACGTTGCGTGGGAAGCGCCGCCGCGAACCGCATCAGCAGCCGGTTGAGTCACAGCTGTTTCAGCTCGCTCTAACACTAGGAGAACGCGGATGAGCATGGATGCCACTGGCCGCCGGCAACGGCAGTGGGTAAGCATGATCCCGTATGGCGTGAACCAGCAGCACCCCAACGCCTACAAGGACATTGCCGCCGCCATCTGGGAAAATCGCGACAACCTGGGCTATGCCTGGCGCATTCTGAACCACGGCTGCTGCGACGGCTGTTCCCTGGGCACCAAGGGCATGCGCGACTGGACCATGAAAGGCGTCCATCTCTGCGCCATACGCCTGCAACTGCTGCGCCTGAACACCATGCCCGCCATGGACTGGCGCAAACTGGAAGACGTGGACAGCTTGCGCAGCCTCTCAGAGAAGCAGTTGCGCAAGCTCGGCCGCCTGGCTGTTCCCATGCTACGCCACCGTGGTGAAAAAGGGTTTCACCGGATTTCGTGGGATGAAGCTATTGCCACCGTAGCTAAAGGTTTGCGCGGTCTGGACCCGCATCGCATCGCCTGGTACATCACCTCACGTGGCCTGACCAACGAGGCCTATTACGCTCACCAGAAAGTTGCGCGCTTCCTGGGCACCAACCACGTGGATACCAGCGCCCGCATCTGTCATGCTCCCAGCACCGCGGCCCTGAACGCCACCGTGGGCTGCGCTGCCACCACTTGTTCCTACAGCGATTGGATCGGCAGCGACCTGATTGTTTTTGTGGGCAGCAACCCGGCCAACAACCAGCCCGTAACCACCAAATATCTTTATTACGCCAAGCAGGCCGGCACCAAGATCTTTGTGGTGAACCCCTACCTGGAGCCGGGACTGGAACGCTACTGGGTGCCGTCGGTGGTACGCAGTGCTTTGTTCGGCACGCGCATTGTGGACGATTTCTTCCAGATCCACGCAGGCGGGGATATTGCGTTTTTTTATGGCGTCCTGAAGTTCCTGATTGAGAACGGCTGGGTGGACCGCCAGTTCATCGCGGACCGCACCTTAGGTTGGGAAGAGGTGGAGGCCAAAACGCGCTGTCTCTCCTGGGAAGAACTGGAACGCGGCTCCGGCCTCACGCGCGCGGACATGCACCGCTTCGCCGAGGCGTTCGGCAAGGCGCGCAGCGCGGTTGTGGTGTGGAGCATGGGCATCACCCAGCACCGCTACGGCAGCGATAATGTGCGCGCCCTGGTAAACCTGCAACTGGCGCGCGGTAATGTGGGCCGCGCGCACACCGGCCTGATGCCCATTCGCGGCCACAGCGGCGTGCAGGGCGGGGCGGAAATGGGCGGCATGCCGGGAGGTTACGTCATGGGCTCGGCGGTGAGCGTGGAAAACGCGCGCCGCTTCGCCAGTCCTGACATGTGGGGCTTCGAGCCGCCGGCTTGGAAAGGCTTGAGCGCCGCCGAGATGATTCTCGCCGCGGGTCGGGGAGAAATTGACGCCCTCTGGCAGAGCGGCGGCAATTTCAAACAAACCCTGCCCGAACCCGAACTGGTGCAGCAGGCGCTGGGCCGCATCCGCTTGCGCATTCATCAGGATATCGTCCCCAATCCCACCATGCTGGTGGACCCGGCCGATACCGTCGTCCTGCTTCCTGCCCGCACCCGCTATGAACAGCGTGGCGGAGGCACGGAAACCAGCACCGAGCGCCGCGTCATCTACAGCCCGGAAATTCCCGGACCGCGGCCGGGCGAAGCCCGCGACGAATGGGAAATTCCCGTACTGGTCGCACGTGACTTGGATCCGCAGCGCGCCGGCAGGATTTTCCCCTGGAAGGATACGCAGGACATTCGTGAGGAAATTGACCGCGTGTGTCCCTCCTACAAGGGCATTGCCGACCTGCGCAAGAAGGGGGACAGTTTCCAGTACGGTGGGCGGCGTTTGCTCACCGATCGCTTCCTTACCGCCGATGGCAAAGGGCACTTCACCGCTGTGAACCTGCCCGAGGAGAAAGTGCCCGCGGGCCAGTTTCTGTTGTCCACCCGCCGGGGCAAGCAGTTCAACAGCATGGTGCTGGCGGAAAAAGATCCGCTCACCGGTGCGAAGCGCGATGAGATCTTTATCTCTGCCGAGGATGCCGAACGCCTGGGGTTGCGCAATGGCGACGCCATTAAGCTGCACAACCAACTGGGCGAACTGCGCGGGCGAGTGAAGATTGCCCGCATCAAGCCTGGATGCCTGCAGGCGCACTGGCCGGAAGCCAACGTGCTGATTCCTGCCGGGCGCCTCGATCCCAGCGGTGTGCCTGATTACAACGCCACCGTCGAATTGATTGCCGCTGCTCTTCCTAAGTCGGTGGCCAGCGCGGCCGACTAAGATCCACCCAAATTCCGCACTTCCGCCGCTACTCTCTGCGACGAACCGAAGGGCATCCCTTTCTTCTCCGGCCCCAGCGCGACCACCAGGGCGGTGAACGCGAACAGAATCAGCATGGAAAATCCCAACGACTGGGTGTAGCTGAATCGCTCCGCAAAAATGGATTCGATATAAGCAACTGCCGAGGCGCACAGCACTCCCAACTGGTAAGCGAAGCCCGGAAAAAATCCGCGCAGTTGATCGGGAGAGAGTTCGTTGATGTGAGCGGGAATGATGCCCCACGCGCCCTGCACCATGAACTGCATCAGGAATGCGCCCAGAGCAATCAGGGCAACCCTGGGCTCCAAAATCCAGAGCGGTATCAGGGCAGCGCCCGCCACAATGGCCGTAATCATGGCGCGCCGCCGGCCGAAGCGATCGGAAAACAAGCCGAACATCAGGCCGCCGCAGATCGCGCCCACCATCGAAATAATGGTGATGGTGGCGACGGCATGCACTTCGAAGTGATAATAGCGGCGCAGAAAAGTGGGATAAAGATCCTGCGTGCCGTGCGAAATGGCGTTCATGCCCGCCATCAGCACCACCAGATAAGCAAACAGCCGCCAGTTCTTCACGATCGCACGGCGGTAGGTGCCCCAGTCGGTGCGTGACTCGTGCCACACCTGGCTCTCTTTCACCCTGGCGCGGACGAATATGGCCAGCAGCGCCGGCAGGCCGCCGATGAAAAACATGGGACGCCAGCCCCAGTGCGGAAACACCAGGTAGTACACCACCGCCGCCAGCAGGTAGCCGGCAGCGTAGCCTTCCTGCAGCAGGCCGGAAATCCAGCCCCGCGACTTGGCCGGTATGGACTCCATGGCCAGCGATGCGCCCACGCCCCATTCCCCGCCCATGCCGACCCCGTAGATGAGCCGCAGGATCAGAAAGATCCCGTAGGTGGGCGCCAGGCCCGACAGCACCTCCACCACCGAGTAGAAGACCAGGTCAATCATCAGGGGAATGCGCCGGCCGTACCGGTCCGCGAGCAGGCCAAAAATCAGCGCCCCCAACGGGCGCGTGGCCAGGGTGGCAGTGAGGGTAAGAGCGATATCGGGAATGGAGCGGTGAAATTCGGCGGCCACGGCGGGCAGCACCATGACCAGAATGAAGAAATCAAACGCGTCCAGGGTCCAGCCCAGGAAGGCGGCCACCACAGCATTGCGGCGGTTGGCTCGCTCCTCCCGCGAAGCAGTTGCCTCTGCCATCATCCCTCCCCGGTACTCAGGCCGGCCCCCATGACCCTTCCGGAGCAGCTTAGCAAAAGAGGGGATTAGAAAGTTGTGGGTTTACGCAACGGGGACTGAAGCGCCTGCATGTGACGTCTCACCCACTCCTTCAGGGAATGCGGTACACCGCTGCCGCCCCAGCGGAACTTACCAGCGCTCCGGCGTTCAACGCCGATTTTACGCGGCTACTGGGAACGTAAACAATGTCTCCCGGCTGCATGGAAAAATCAGCCGCCCTGGCGTGCAGCAGGTCTTTCATGGGCACGGGAATTTCCTTCAGCCCGGAGGGAGTACGGCGCACCATCTTCGTTCCCGAGAGCGACGCCAGTTGAGTTGTGCCGCCGGCTGCTGCCAGCACCTGCAGCAGGGTCACGCCTCCGTTGGAGTTAAGAGCATAACCGCCCGGCCGGTTGACCTCTCCCAGCACATAGACGATGCCCGCTTTGGGCACCACCACAGTGTCCCCAGGCTGCAACTCGATGTTGGCCCGCGCCATCTGCGCCGGATCGTTGGATAAATGCTCGGTGCTCAATTGGTCCGTACCTCGATGGGAGATGGTGATGGTATCCGAGGCTTTATCGGTCAGTCCGCCGGCGGCTTCCAGAACATCCAGCAGGCGGTGCGGCCCCAGCACGGAGAAAACACCCGGTTTGGCTACCTCCCCGGCAACGGAAATCTCGCTGTTGGTGTACTCCTTCACAAACACCGAAACTTGCGGGTCCTTGACTATATGTTTTTCCTGCAATTGGTCGCTGATGGCCCGTTGCGCCTGGTCGCTGCTCAAGCCGGCGATTCGAATGTGCCCCACCAGCGGCAACGATATGTCCCCATCACTCCCCACCCGGGTGTGTTCCGACAGGTCGGGGGCTCCGTATACGGTCACCTCCACCTCGTCGCCCGGACCGATCAGCAGTGCGGAGGTCTTGGCCGGCTGCGTTCCCGCGCCAGTCACCGCGACACCGGCCTGCTCTTGCCCAGCCGCGGGAGCAGCTTGGGCTCGAACCGCCGGCGGCAGTCCGAGCAGTCCAAGCAGGCAGGCGCCCACTAGCGTGTAGAGATACTGCGAGGCAAGTTTTTTCATGGCTTTGTGGCGCATTCTAAGCCGCAAATGACCCTCGCACAAGACTCAATCTTGCGTCGCCGCAGAATCTATCGCCGGAATGCCAGACAGTTATTCGGTCAGTACACACTGTTGCGCCGAGGGAACGGACTAGCCGAGCTATAGCTGCTGAAAGTCCTGCTGGCAATTGTTGCCAAAGGTAAAGGAGTGCATAGTAACCCCGCGCTTCTCCGGAGCCAGGGTTAGCAGGTGCGAGCCCAAGGCGGGATTCTTGATCACGTAGTACATCCGTGGCTCTTTGACCTCAATATAGGAACCGTTGCTGTCGAATTTCACGTCCACCCCGGCGTCGGATCGGTCCAGCGGTTTGCCGTCCTGGGTCACATCCACGCGCACCGGCTTGCTGGTGTTGTCCAGGCTGAGCACCGCATAGAGGGAGCGCGCGTGATAGCGCAATTCGGCGCGGTCGTCCTTTCCGCCCGAAACTGCGCCGTCCTGAGCGCCGCGCCAGGTGCCGCCCAGGATTACCCCACCATCTTTGGGCTCCCCTGTGGCGTGAAAATCGGTGAGCCCATCAGCCCGCAGCGGGCGCTGGTTCTCCACCGCCCCTTTTCTTGTAGCGTTACCGACGTAGGTTTCTGGAGTGGGAACGCCGCATTCCGGGGTGAACGCATTCTTGTCCGCGCCCAGAGGCAGGTTTTTCACTTCCGGATGGTCCTTCGCCAGCAGGTCGCGGATTGTCCTCTCCATCACACTGTCATTGCCTTCGCCCTTGATCTGCAGAATCACATTGCCTTGCTGGTCAATCAGGTAACGGTTGGGCCAGACGGTAGAGCCATACGCCTTCCAGATGGCGCCGTGCACATCCGAAACCACCGGCCAGGGCAGGCGGAAGCGCTGCGCCGCCCGGCGCACGTTGGCGTCGCTGAAGCCCATGGCAAACTCGCCAAAGTGCACTCCCAGAATCTGCAAGCCGTAGGGATGGTATTTGTCGTACCAGTGCTTGAGCGCGGTGAAATCGCGAATGCAGTTGATGCAGGTGTATTCCCAGAAATCAATCAGCAGCACCTGTCCCCGGTATCCCTTGATATGATGCGGAACCCGCGCTGCTTTGTCCAGCCAGTGCGTGTCTTTAGGAAAATCAGGTGCGGGATGCACAACGCTGATGACTTGCGCGCGCGCCGCCATCGCCGCCAGCAATATAACCGCAACCGCTGCCAGCCTCACTTTGGAGAATCCGCTCACTGCTCCATGCCTCCCGCAGTCGGCGCCGCTCATTCTGCCGCGAAAGCGGTGGTCCCGATCCAGAACTCCGCCAGCGAACTCAGATTCTTTTTGTAGCTGCGTGACGCCGTAAACTGCTTCCCCCCGCGCAGCCGCAGCAGGTACTCTCCCGTCACGCACGGCCGCACCTCCTCCACCAACGATGAATTGACCAGGACGGAACGGTGGATGCGGATGAATCCATGGGGCTTGAGTTTTTCCGCCAGGGCCGACAGCGACTCCCTCAGCAGATACGAGCCCGTCTGCTGCTGCAGTAATACGTAATTGCCTTCCGCCTTGACCGACATCACCTCGCTGAGATCGAGAAACAGAATTCTGCCTTTGGCTTTGATGGCGATCTTACGCGGCTTGCGCAGCGCTTTTTCCAATTCCGGCAGAGCATTCATTAATTGACTGGCGCGCTCGCCTTTCGTTCGGCGCATGGCCACGCTGAGAGCCTCATGAATGCGCTCTTCGGAAAAAGGCTTGAGCACATAATCCACGGCATGTTTCTCGAAAGCCGCCAGAGCGTGCTCGTGGTGCGCCGTAACAAATACGACGGAAGGCAGAGGCCTCTTGTGCTTGCTAAGGCAATCCAGCAGCTCAATCCCCGACAATTCGGGCATCTTGATGTCCAGCAAAAGAATGTCGTAGCTGCTGTTCTGCAGCTTCTCCAGGGCAGCCACCGCGTCCTCGGCAGATTCAAAACTCTCAACGTCGGTCCTCGCGGCCAGAATGTTTTCCAGCGCGCTGCGGGCCAGCGGTTCGTCATCCACGATCAAGACTCGCACGGTTTGCCTCCTCTACCCCAATTTCGTTCCCCAATCGCCGCTCCTCCGCCAATGGTTGATTTGAGTCCAGTGCCGGCAAACTTATAGCTGCTGTCGCCGTCTGATCCCCGGCCACGGTGAAACTGAACCGCGCCTCCTCCGCATACAGGCACTTCAGGCGGGCCTCGGTGTTGCGCAGCCCCACCCCCGTTCCCGGCGGCCTTTTGCCGCCAACGCTGTTGCGAACCCGGAGCTCCAAGATGCCGTTCCTTTCTTGCGCGGCGATTTCAATCCACCCACCCTCCCGCGAGCAGGCGACGCCGTGCCGGATCGCGTTTTCCACCAGCGGTTGCAGGATCAATTGCGGCACCAGCAGTTGCCGGGTGCGCGGATTGACCGCCCACTCCACCACCAGCCTTTCCCCGAAGCGCATCTTTTCCAGATCGAGATACTCCCTCACAAACTTCAGTTCTTCCGCCAGCGGTATCAGGTCGGAACTGCCATGCTGCAGCGTTGTGCGCAGCAGGCTGGAGAGCTTCACGATCATCCCCTTGGCACTCTTGCGGTCGCCGCCATCTATCAGGGTGGATATCCCGTGCAGGGTGTTAAACAGGAAATGTGGATGCAGCTGCATTTTCAGCGCCTGCAGTTCGCTGGCCGCTAGCGTCCGCTGAAATTCCGATTTTTCCAGCTCCTGTTTGCGCGTGCGTTCGAAATACTCGTAGGCATGGGCCGCCACCACGATGGCGATGTACATCGTGATCTGATCGGCAAACCCGCTCTGGATCAGCTCCAAAGGGCTGTGGCCGGCCCGGGGCACATAGCCTTGCAGCGCCGGATCCCAAGGCGGAATAATCACCCAGTGAATACACGCGTAAAGCATCATGAACGGGCCCACGCCCAGGCAGTAGATCAGCAGCGAGCGCAGAGAACGCCCGCCCCCCGCCAGGTAGCGGCGCACCACGTAAAAGATGGGCGGGGTGAGCAGCGCGAAGGCAAAGCCCCGCGCCTCCGCCAGACGCAGCATGTCCAATAAGGTGGAGTGTATGTTCAGCGACTGATCAAAAATTCGGTATTGCCAGCCCGTCAGCAACGACAGGCCGCCCCAGGCGGCGATAGAGATTAGATAGGCGCGGACGATTCGCCGAAACTTGGGGCCACCTTCCTGCACTGTTCTTTCCCCGGGCAGACAGGCTGAATTCTACCCCGAGTCC
>JBLMXE010000522.1:0-10464 GCA_050257615.1 Chlamydiota bacterium
TCACTGCTCCCGCAAAGACTAATAATTTTCCTCTGTGTGCTCTGTGTCCTCTGTGGTTAAGAGCTATCTGCGGTGATAATAAGTAAATGCTGGCGGAGCGGCTGGAGTTCGTCCCCGAGCGTGACGCGGAGATATTCGCCTCGGTTCCCGCGGCGGCGGCGGTGTTTCTGCTGCGCGGCAGTGAGCCCGGTTCTGAGCCTTACGTCAGCAAGACGGCCAACCTGAGGCGGCGCCTGGTACGGCTGCTGGGGCGCGCCGACGAGCGCACGCGACGCCTCAATCTGCGCGATCGCGTAAGCAGCGTCGAGTACACGCTCACCGGCTCGGACTTTGAATCCGGCTTCCTCCTCTATAAGCTGCTGCGCACAACTTTCTCTCAAACCTATTCCGCACGCCTGCGACTGCGCCCCGCGCCCCTGGTCAAGATGCACCTGGAAAATGAATACCCGCGCGCCTCGATCACGACCCGGCTGGGGCGCCTTGGCGGACGCTCGCTCTACTACGGCCCGTTCGCCTCGCGGGCGACGGCGGAGAAATTTGCCAATGACTCCCTGGATTTTTTCAAAATGCGGCGCTGCGTGGACGACCTTCATCCCGATCCCGCCTTTCCCGGCTGCATCTATTCGGAGATGAAAATGTGCCTGGCACCCTGCTTCAAGGGCTGCACAGATGAAGAGTACGCGGCCGAGGTGGCGCGAGTGCAGAGCTATTTCGACAGCCGGGGCCAATCGCTGGCGCGGGAGCTGGCGGCGGAGCGCGAGCAGGCTTCCACCCGCCTGGAATTTGAGAATGCGGCGGCCGCGCACGCCCGCCTGGAGAAGCTGGCTCCGGTGCTCAGCCAGTTGCCGGAAGTTGTGCGCCGGATAGACCGGCTTTCCGGGCTGATGATCCAGCGCGCGGCCAAGGAGAACGCGGTGGCATTGTTTCGTGTACAGGCGGGGGCGATTTGCGGGCCCCGGACATTTGCGGTGCAGCCCACGGCGGAGCAGGCGGCCAAGTCGCAATCCATGGAGTCGCGCGTCCAGGAAGCGCTGGCGACATTTCCTTCAGCCCCGGACATTTCTGTATCGGAACGGATGGAGCATCTCGCCATCCTCAAGCGCTGGTATTACCGCGGCAGCCGGGCGGGAGAGATTTTCTTTGCCGATGACAAGGGCGCGCTGCCCATGCGCCGGGTGGTGCGCGGGATTGGCCGCGTGTTTCGCGGCGAGCGCCCGGAAACAGCCACGCTCGCGCCGGGGGCGGCTCCGGACATCATGCCCCGAATGGAGGAGTCATCATGAAGCAAAACGATCACGACCAGGCACTGCAGCAGCACCTTCTAGCCCTGCTGAAAGGCGGGAACGCACATGTGAAATTTGAGGAAGTCGTGAAGGACTTCCCCGAACGCCTGTGGGGCAAGAAGCCGGAAGGGCAGCCGCACACGGCCTGGCGGCTGCTGGAGCACATGCGCATCGCGCAGTGGGACATTCTGGAATTCAGCCGCAACTCCAAACACGTTTCGCCGGAGTTCCCCGACGGCTACTGGCCGGAAACGGATGCGCCGCCCAGCGCCGCCGCCTGGGAGAAAAGCGTGAAGCAGTTTCGCGCCGATCTGAAGGCCATGCAGGATCTGGTAGCTGATCCCAAGACCGACCTGTATGCTCGGATCGCCTGGGGAGACGGCCAGACCATTCTGCGCGAAGCCCTGCTGGTGGCCGATCACAACGCGTATCACCTGGGGGAGCTGCTCATGGTCAGGCGCCTGCTGGGAGCGTGGAAGTAGGCGAGCTGTCGGCTGTCCCTACGCGTGATCAGCCGGGCGCGGCTCGTTGCGGCCGAGAGCTGAAAGCCGAAGGCCGACGGCTACTTCCCGCTCGTCAACGCCTTCAGGAACAAGAAATAGAACTGCACGCCGTTGTAATACGACTGCACGCCCAGGCGCTCGTCCTTGCCGTGGGCGCGGACGTCGTCCATGTCAATGGCGGTTCCGGAAATGCCGTAGGTGGGAAGGCCGGCGGCATTGGTGTAGATGCCGTCGGAAGCGCCGGTGGACATGGTGGGAATTACGGGCGCTCCCGGCCACATTTCCGCGGCCACTTTGTCCAGGGTCTGCATCACGTCAGGGCGCAACTGCACCGGGGCGTAGCCCAGCTGCTCGGGAGCGCGGTCCATTACCGTGCCGTCATTGGCCACGTAGCGCACTTCGACTTTGGGATCGGCGAAGATCTTGATGAGTTGCTGCCGCACCTCCTCGCGCGAGTGCCCGGGCAGGATGCGGCAATTAACGATGGCGGTAGCGGTCTGGGGCAGCGCGTTGTTGGCGTGGCCGGCCTCCAGACGAGTGGCCACGCAGGTAGTGCGCATGGTGGCGTTGAACACCGGGTCATTGGAAAGGCGAGCGATAGCAGCCTGGTCTGGCGGGGTATTCAGAATAGCTTTCATGTCGGCGGCGCGCTGGCCGTGCTCGACGGTTGACATGCGCTGGAAGTAGCCGCGGGTGACGGGATTCAGCTCGACAGGAAACTGATACTTCTGCAGGCGGGCGAGCGCATCGGTGACGTGATAAATCGCGTTGTCGGGCTCGGGCAGCGAGCTATGGCCGCCGGGATTGGTCACCTTGAGCTGGTAATCGCCGTAGAGCTTCTCGCTGCCGTCCATGGAGATGAACAGGGGCTTGCCGTTGACCGTGTCCACGCCGCCGCCGTCAGAGTTGAGCACGTACTCGGCGTTGATCAGGTCGCGGTGGTTCTTGATAAGCCAGTCCACGCCGTTGTGATTGCCGCCTTCCTCGTCGGCGGTCAGGGCCAGGATAACGTCGCGGTCGGGCTTATAACCTTCGCGCTTGAGGCGGATGAAGTCGGCCACCCAGATGGCATCGTCGCTCTTCATGTCCTGGGTGCCACGGCCGTAGAAGTAGCCGTCTTTTTCGATGAACTTGAAAGGGTCGGTGGTCCAGTCGGAGCGGCGAGCCTCCACCACATCGAGGTGGCCGATGAGCAAGATGGGCTTTTGCGCGCCGGTGCCACGATAGCGCGCGACCATATTGCCATGGCGCCCATCCGGGCCGAGCACGACTACATCTTTGGCGGGGAAACCGGCGTCGAGCAGGCGCTTCGCCATGGCCTGGGCGGCCACGGTGGTGCTGCCCACCGACTCGGTGGTGTTGATGTCAATCAGTTGCTGGAAAATGTCGCGCGCCAACTGCTGGTCGGCGCTGTCGAGCTGGGTCTGGGAATAGCAGATGGTAGAAAGAACAATTACCAACAGAGCCAACCAGGAGCCGAACCTTGGCATGAACCCTCCAGGGGATAGGAGTACGGAAGGGGCATTGTACAGGAGAGCAGCAGTTAGCATTTTTAGCACTTGGCATTTGGCACTTGGCATTTAGCGTTTGGCATTTAGCGTTTGGCATTTGGCATTTGGCATTTGGCATTTGGCCGTTGAGAGTGTCACTGACACCTGAAGGTGACAGGAGGCGGGCTGGACCCGCCCAGACAGCCGAGGGCGGCTATCGCTACACATGTGTCAATGGGCCAAATGCCAAGTGCTAACTGCTAAGTGCCGGTCACGCCGCGAAGGAACCGGCGCCGGGCTTTTTGGCGCGCTTGCGGAAGACGACACGCACCTGATCCCGCCAGCGCTCATCAATGGCGGCCAAAGTCCATTCAATCTCAGGAGCAAGAAAGTGCAACAGGGTGTCCGTGGCCGGATGGATGTGGAAAGCCGGCGCGACCAGAATGAGCAAGGGCGGACCAGGCGCCAATTCGAGCCCGGGAAAGTAGCCGAAACGGGTGAACTCACCGCGGGCGTGGTGCCAGTGCACGCGCGCCCAGTAGTCCACGCCCTGCAGGGGCAGGTGGATGTCCTCTTCGGCCTTGAGTTCGACGACGGCCAGGCGGCGCTCGCGGGTGGCGGCGAGCACGTCAATCATGGCGCGATCGGCGGCGGAGAAGGCGGGCACCTGGGAGTACACCGGCGCGGGAGCCAGGCGATCATCCAGGCTGGTAACGTCTTTGATAGCCAGCGACTCCAGCCAGCGCTCCGGATGCATGCGCCAGCAGGGATGATCGCGGGGACCGTCACAGCGGCGCACTTCGGCCAGTTGCTTGAGCAGGTCCTCGAACTCGGCGGCGTTCTCGTCCGTCAGAGTGGCTGCCGCCCCGGTGCCAAACACGATTTCCTGGCGATTGCGAAAGCCTTCGGGCGCCATCCGGGCGCGAGCAAATTCCAGGCCGCGCAGGCGGAAGGCGACTTCCGCGGGTGAAAGCACAGCTACTTCGGATTTGGGACAAACGGCGGCGACACGATCTATGGAGGCGGCGAAGCGCTGTCGGGCAGCCGCCTCATCGCAGCAGTGCATCAGGCGGGTGGCCAGGTTGCCGCGATCGGCGGTGTCAACCTGGACGAGTGCTTCCTCGCGCTCCTCGAATTCGAAAAGCTGCCATTTGGCTGCATCCCGGTCGAGGTGAGCCATACGCTCGCGAGCCACGGCGGAGCGTCCCCCGGGAACCAGCAGCTTGAGCCCTTCCACCTGCAGGTGGGAGAGCGATTCGCGGCAGGCGTTCAGCCATAGGATGCCGAAAGTCAAAGCGGCATCCACCGAGACTTGCGTCTCTTCCGCGTTTACGCCCAAAAAGGCGAAGGCCGAGCGGCCCTTGCGAAGGACTCCGCGCGCGTACACAGGCCCAAAGGAGCGCTCCAGGTCCACCGCGGAGGTCATCTGGGCAAGGGTGAATTCGGGGAAGTGGCGGTCCAGCACGTGGCGCAAGCGCTGCTGGTAGGCGGCACGCGTTGCCTGCCTGGCGGAGGCAGTGCGGCGATCGCGGTCGCGGCAGATTTCCAGCCGGGAGGGGCGATTCTGGCCGAAGCGCAAGACGGCCAGGCGAAGCACGCCAGCCTTCTCCTCCATTTCCACCACGCGGCGCACGGCGTTGCGCTCGTCCGACCACAAGTGCAGGACGCATTTGCCATGCTCGGCGGAAACCGCATAGTGGGCGTGCGCCAGCTCGAAGCAAACCGCGCCATCTTCTATGACCACGGCGTCGCGGGCGTCGGCGAGATACTGCTGAAGCGTGCGGGCGAGAGAAGCGGCTTCCACAAGATCATTGTGGCACCGCCAGCGAGGAATATCACCACGGAGACACGGAGGCACGGAGGAAGGAAGACCAAAATGGGCATAGGGGTGGACAGCGAACAGTGGCTAAGGCCCAGCTTTTGTTGTCAGGCCTGATTCGCGGGACTGAAGTCCCGCGCTTTCACGGTCAATCAACTTTTGTTGCGAGTCGCGCGACTAAAGACGATCGTCCTTTTTAAATTCGGCCGTTCGCGTTGCAAATCCGAGGTGCACGGCTGAGTGCTGATAGCTGACGGCTCGAGACAAAGCTCTGTGTGATAATGAAAGCAGGGGCGAGACCGTTTGCTTCCTTGCCCGGCCCAGAGCATCCAATGACTGTGATTCTTGATCAGCAGAAATTCTTCTTTGAGCGCTACGGCATGACCGAGCGCGACCTGGAGCGCTATCTGGCGGCGGCGCTCTCCGCGGGGGGCGAGTACGCCGACCTCTACTTTGAGTATCTGACCTCCACTTCGCTCATGGTGGACGAGTCCATGGTGAAGACCGCCTCGCAAGGGATTTCCGCTGGCTGCGGCGTCCGAGTAGTGGCGGGAGAGCGTACCGGCTACGCCTACACTGACGACCTGGCGCCGGAAAAGATCCTGCATGCGGCGCGCACCGCGGCCCTGATTGCCAGCGGCCCGGCCAAAACCCCCGTAGTCGGTGAGCATCGCAAGCCGCCGCGCAGCCTGTATGCGGTGGCGCTAGCCACCGCCGATTCCGAAATAACCAGCAAAGTTGATTTGATCATGCGAGCGGACCGGGCGGCGCGCGCCTTCGATCCGCGCATCCGCGAAGTGCGCGCCGGTTATGCCGACGAGGTGCGCAACATCCTGGTGGTGGGCTCCGACGGCACCCTGGCCGAGGATTCCCAGCCACTGGCCCGCTTGAATGTTTCCTGCATTGCCAAATCGGACGGCAACTCCGCCCGCGGCACATATGGAGGTGGCGGGCGCGTGACCCTGGACTTCTTCAGCGGAGAGAAAACGCCTGAATTCTTTGCCACGGAGGCCGCGCGTCAGAGCATCATCCAACTGGACGCGCGGGAAGCTCCAGCCGGCGAGATGGAAGTGGTTTTGGGCCCGGGCTGGCCGGGGATTCTGCTGCACGAAGCCATCGGTCACGGCCTGGAGGCCGACTTCAACCGCAAAAAAACTTCCGCCTTTGCCGGGCTGCTGGGCAAGCGTGTGGCCAGCGAAAAGTGCACGGTGGTGGACAACGGCACGCTGCCCAACCGCCGCGGCTCCATCAACGTGGACGATGAAGGCGCGCCCACGCAGAACACGGTGCTGATCGAGAAGGGCATTCTGAAGGGGTACATGAGCGACAAGCTGTCGGCGCGCCTGATGGGCATGGCCGATACCGGCAACGGCCGCCGCGAGAGCTACGAGCACATCCCCATGCCGCGCATGACCAACACCTACATGCTGGCGGGAGAGGAAGATCCGCAGGACATCATTCGCTCGGTGAAGAACGGAGTATATGCAGCCAATTTCGGCGGCGGGCAGGTGGACATCACCAACGGCAAGTTCGTGTTCTCCGCCTCGGAAGCCTACCTGATCGAAGATGGCCATGTGACGGCGCCGCTGCGCAATACTACGCTGATCGGCAACGGGCCGGATGTGCTGACCCGCGTTTCCATGGTGGGCAACGATCTGAAGCTGGATGAGGGCGTGGGCACCTGCGGCAAGGATGGGCAGGCCGTGCCCGTGGGCGTGGGAATTCCCACGTTGAAGGTGGACCGCATCACGGTGGGCGGCACGGCCAAGCGCGAGCCGGCCAGGGACTACATGAAGTAGTGTGGGGTCCAGACGGGGCGAAGCCCCGTCTCCACACAAATCCAGAATGATTGATCATCTTGCCTGAGCGGAGCCGAAGGGCCCACGCGACAGTAGGCAAAATGCCAGCGCTACAAAAATGACCTCTCAACCTGTGGTTACGATCGCCGAACAAACCGAACTCAAAGAGATTGCCGCCGGCGTGGTTCGCCGGGCCATGGCCGGCGGAGCGACTGCCGCTGAAGCCGTGGTGCGGGAAGGCACCGAGTTCTCCACCGTGGTGCGCCTGGGCCAGGTGGAAACGCTGAAGGAGGCGGGCTCGCGGGCCCTCGGAGTGCGCGTGTTCTTTGGGCAGCGCGCGGCCAGCACTTACAGCAGCGATTTTTCGCCGCCGGCGCTCGACCACATGGTCAGTTCCGCGCTGCAGCTGGCGCGCATCACTTCGGAAGATCCTTACGCCGGCATTCCCGAGCCCGGGCAACTGGGCGCCCTTGCCGGCGACCTTGACCTCTATTACGAGGACGTCTTTTCCCTGCCCACGGAAGAGCGCATCGCCTGCGCGCGGCGCTGCGAAAAGGCGGCCATGGATGTGGATGCGCGCATTCGCAATTCCGAAGGCGGCTCGTTTGACGCCGCCACCGGCCGCAAGGTGCTGGCTAACTCGCACGGCTTTGTCGGTGAATACCGGCGCTCCTACTGCTCGGTGGCGGCAGTCCCTATCGCACAGACGGAAGACGGCGCCATGCAGCGCGATTACTGGTATTCGGTGGCGCGCAGCCTCAGCCGGCTGGAATCGCCGGAAGAGGTGGGCCGCATCGCCGCCCAGCGCACCCTGCGAAGGTTGGGCGCGCGCAAGGTGAAGACCGCCAAAGTACCGGTGGTGCTCGATCCTATGGTTTCGCGTTCCATGCTCGATCACATCTTCGAAGGCGTGAATGGCGACTCCGTTTACAGGGGCGCTTCATTTCTTGCCGGCAAGCTGGGGCAGCGGGTGGCCGGCGAGAACGTGACCATCGTGGATGACGGCACCATGACCGGCGGCTTCGGCACCAGCCCGTTTGACGGTGAAGGTGTGCCTACGCGGCGCACTGTCGTAATTGATCGCGGAGTGCTGAGTTCCTACCTGCTGAACACCTACACCGCCAAGAAACTCGGCTTGCAGACCACGGGTAACGGCGCGCGCGGGCTGGCCGGCAACCCCGGCATTGGTCCGGGTAACTTCTTCCTGCAGCCGGGCAGCCGCTCGCCGAAGCAGATTCTGGCTGATATTGATGAAGGTCTGTACGTGACCGAATTCCTCGGCTTCGGCGTGAATATGGTGACCGGCGATTACTCACGCGGCGCGAGCGGACTGTGGATCTCCAAAGGCGAGTTGGCGTATCCGGTGGAGGAGATCACGGTCGCAGGGAACCTGAAAGACGTGTTCTTCAACATCAGCGAGATCGGAAATGATCTGGAGTTCCGCGGCTCGGTGGCCTGTCCCACTATTCGCATTGACGGAATGACGGTGGCGGGCGAGTAAGGCAATTGACGATTGAAGATTTTAGATTGACGAATTAAGACCCCAGGCTTCGGCCGACAAATACGGCTTCTAAACTCCCGCCCAGCATAGCTCTGCCCGTAAGCGGAGCAAACCCGGACTTAGAGCGCTCATCCAATAGCTGTCCCCTGAGTCCGGGAGTTGATGAATGGCAACAAACCCACAGTATCCGGAACCACAAAGACCGCACCTGCATCCCCGCCTGCAAATTCCGCCAAAACGCAGGTTTCCCTGGCCGCTGATTGCGATCATTATCGCCGCGGCCATCCTGGCGGCACTCATCTGGTGGCTGCCGCAAACGCCCAAGAAGCAGTTGCCGCCCAACGCAGCGACGGTACCGGCTCAACCTACCGGCAACCAGATCCAGCTCACCAATCTGAAGATGACGCCGTCTCCCGTAGGCAGCGCCTTCTACGTGGAAGGCATGCTCTACAACAACGGTAACTCTGATATTACGGGTGTGCAGGTACAGGCCAAATTCCAGGGGGCGAATGGGCAGGTGCTGGAAACCCAAACGCGCCCGATGGAAGGCGTGGTGGGCAACTCCGCAAGCGAGGTGCAGAATCTTGTCCAGGCTCCCATCAAGCCCAACCAGTCTCGGGCGGTGCGCGTTTACTTCGACCACTATCCTGCCGGCTGGAACAAGCAAATGCCCGACCTGAAAGTTACAACCGTGACCGCGCACGCTCCCTGACCTTGAAGGGACGAGGTTTTTCGTGGATGCGTGAAGTCAAGCCGCGTCCATCCCGGGACCCCACCGCCGCTTGCACCGGGTGCGGTGGGGTGAGATTCGGCCCGGCAGCGTCGCTGCCGGGCCTTTTTGTTTGCAAACCACGCTCCATGACCTCGCGCGAGTGGCCCAGGAGTACAATTCCGGCATGGGTGGGCTGATACAGCCGCAACCGGTGCAGCGGGACGAAAGCGGCCACATCTGGATCTTCGTCGGCCTGGGCGTAGCCATCGTGGTGGTCGTGGTGGCCGTGCTGACCATTATTGGGCGCAGCGGCCGCACGGCGCCCCAGTCGCCCCCCGCGTACGCCGCCGACCTGAAGCTGACGGACTTGAAAATGAGCGCGGCACAGAATTTTGTGGGCGCAACCGTCACGTATTTGGACGGCAAGATCACGAATTCCGGCGATAAGACCGTGACCCGCGCCATGGTGCAAGCCATCTTCATGAACAGCCTGGGCCAGGTGGTGCAGCGCGAAACTTTGCCCATCCACGTGCTCACCAGCGGCACCACGGGGGGTATTTACACCGACGTGCTGGACCTCAGCGTCGCTCCCCTCCCCCCAGGCCAGAGCCGCCCTTTCCGGCTCACGCTGGAGCACATCTCCGCCGACTGGAACAACGCCGCGCCGGAGTTGAAGGTGGTGGATGTGAGCACGAAATAGCACTCAGCGTTCAGCAATCAGCACTCAGCTAAGGTAGGCGTTACTGAGGGGCTTCAGGCCCTCACCATGACGCCCGGTTGGCTGATTGCTGACTGCTGAGTGCTGATTGCTAAAATAACGCTATGCCCGAAGCCAAGGCGGTGCGGCTGACCGAGGCGGTCAAAGCCGCGGGTTGAGCTTCCAAGCTGAGTCCGGCGGCGCTGGACGCGGTGCTTGGGAAATTAGCCCGGCAACAAGACGCGAACGTGCTGGTCGGCTTCGATAAGGCCGACGACGCCGGCGTGTATCAAATCGCGCCCGACACCGCCCTGGTGCAGACGGTAGACTTCTTCACCCCCATCGTGGACGATCCCTACACCTTCGGCCAGGTCGCCGCCGTCAACTCTCTGAGCGACATTTACGCCATGGGCGGCCGGCCGCTCACCGCGCTAACCCTGGTCTGCTTCCCGGAGAAAGGCGATCTGGACATTCTGGAACGCATTCTGGCGGGCGGGCTCGCCAAGATGATGGAAGCCGGCTGCACCATCATCGGAGGGCACAGCATCCGCGACGATGAAATGAAGTTCGGCTACTCAGTCACCGGGCTGATCCACCCGGCAAGCGTGCTGGCCAATAGCGGAGCGCGGGCGGGCGACCGCTTGCTGCTCACCAAGGGGC
>JBLMXE010000523.1:0-3946 GCA_050257615.1 Chlamydiota bacterium
GTTCCCGGCGGCTGGAGCACCATTCACACCGCCGCAGATGCCGCCGGCAAGCTGCGCATCTTCGACTTCACCCCAACTTTCTCGAAGACCTACACCTTCTGGGCGGGCCTGATTGGCGGCACCTTCCTGACTACCGCCAGCCACGGCACCGACCAGCTCATGGTGCAGCGCCTGCTTTCCGCGAAGAACAAAGCGCAATCCCAGGGCGCGCTGCTCGCCAGCGGCGTTTTCATCCTGGTGCAGTTCGCGCTCTTCCTGCTGGTGGGCGTGGCGCTCTTCGTCTTCTACCACCACTTCCCCCCGGCCACGCCCTTCACCCGCTCCGACCGCATCTTCCCCACCTTCGTCGTGCGCGACATGCCCCGCGGCATCTCCGGCCTGCTCATTGCGGCCATTCTGGCTGCCGCCATGTCCAACCTGAGCGCCGCCCTGAACTCGCTCTCCTCCAGCTCCATCGTGGATTTCTATTTGCGCCGCCGCCCCGAAGCTTCGGAAAGCCGGCGCCTGGCGGTTTCCCGCGCCTCCACTTTTGTCTGGGCGCTGGTTCTGTTTGGGCTGGCTATCCTTTCGAAGCGCGGCGGGCGCGTGGTCGAAGTTGGCCTCTCCATTGCCTCGGTGGCTTATGGCGCGCTGCTGGGAATTTTCCTGCTTGGCCTCTTGACCCGACGCGCCAACGAGCGCGGCGCCATGGTGGGCATGGCCTGCGGCTTCGCCGTAGAGCTGTGGATTTGGCTCGGCACCACGGTTCCCTGGACCTGGTACGTGGTGATTGGCACTGCCGTGACTTTCACAATCGGCTATATTGCCAGCAGCCTGACGGCGAAGCCTGTATCGTAGCGCCGGCGATATCAGCCGTGCCTCAATTCGTCTGTCATCCCGAGCGAGCGCGACCGAGCCCCGCGAGGGAACGCGAGTCGAGGGACCTTGTGTTTTCTTGATGACAATGCCCCCAACCGTCGCTAAAAACGTCTCTGCTCCCGACCTGGCGCGCGACCTCAAAGTCAGCCACGCCGCCTCCATCGTGGTCGGCACCATCATCGGCAGCGGCATTTTCCTTGTCCCCAAGGAGATGATGCAGGCGGTGGGCTCCGCCCATCTGGTTTACCTGGCCTGGATCGTGGGCGGCCTGCTCTCTTTTTTCGGTGCCCTCACCTACTCCGAGCTCGCCGCCATGAAACCGCAGGCCGGCGGCGAATACATCTACATGCGTGACGGCTACGGCCCGTTGGGCGGCTTTCTCTACGCCTGGACGTATTTCGTTCTGGCCAAGCCCGGCTCTATGGCTACCATCGCCATCGGTCTGGTCCGCATCTTGGGCACCTTCGCCTTCCTGGCCATCCTTCCTCAGCCTCTTGTCACGCGGCCCTTTCTCATCACCTGGGGACAGCTGGTGGCCATCGGCGCGGTGGTGTTTATTTCGTTCATCAACTACATCGGAGTGAAGAAGGCGGGCGAATTCCAACTCTTCTTCACGCTTCTGAAGATCGCCATCATCCTGGCCATCGTGGGCGTGGGTTTCGCCTATGTGCACGGCGGCCTTGCGAACTACACCACGCATTACCTGGGCGCGCGTGGCGGCTTTGCCGGATTCATGGTTGCGTTGATCGCCGCGCTCTGGGCCTACGACGGCTGGAACCTTGTGACCACCGTGGCCGGCGAAATCAAGCAGCCGCAGCGGAGCCTGCCCATTGCCCTGATCGCCGGGGTAGCCATCGTGGCCGCGCTCTACATGCTGCTTAATGCCGCGGTGCAGTACGTCATGCCCGCCGCCGCTGTGGCCGCCTCGCCCCGCCCCGCCTCCGACGCTATGGAACTGGCCATGGGCGCGGCCGGCGCTGCCATCGTCTCCGCCGGCATGGCCATCTCCATGCTCGTCACCCTCAACGGCAGCACCATGACCGGCGCCCGCGTGCCCTTCGCCCTGGCCCGCGACCGCTACTTCTTCCAGGGACTCGCCCGCGTGCACCCGCGTTTTCGCACCCCTTCCAGCGCGCTTGTGGTGCAGGCGATTCTGGCGATCATCTTCTTGCTCTTTGCCGGGAGTTTTCAGGAACTGTTTTCCGTCACGCTCTTCGGCGAGTGGCTGTTCTACATGCTGGTGACCAGCACGGTGTTCATTTTCCGTTGGCGCGAGCCCAACGCCGAGCGCCCCTACAAGACCTGGGGCTACCCTGTGGTGCCGGCGCTGTTCATTGTCGCTTCCGCCGTCCTGCTCTACTACACCTTCAGCGCCAACCTGAGGAATTCGTTCGTCGGCTCCGCCCTCATCCTCGCCGGCGTGCCCGTTTTCTTCGCCTTCCAGCGCCGCCGCGCTGCGGCTCGATAGCTGGCTATTCTCCGGCAATAATCCCCAGTCCTGTCATGTTGAGCGAGGGCGAACGCCCGAGTCGAAACACCCCTACACAGGTGGACACACCACATTGCCGCAGGGAGTTTCTATCGTGGGCCACCCATCCTTAAAGCTGCGGGATCAGGATTTCACCACCGTTGTGGTGTACGATTTGGTGGCTGCAGCTGGAGGTGTGGGTGCCATGCACCGCAGTGCCGCGATCGCACTTATTTCAACTTTGACGCTGATTACCGCCGGATCAGCTCAAGAGCATGCGCACGACGGGACGAGCGAAAAACTGGGCACCGTCCGCTTTGCCACCACCTGCAATGCGCCGGCGCAAAAGGAATTCAATCGCGCCGTGGCCTTGCTCCACTCCTTTGAGTTCAGCCGCGCCATCGCCGGTTTTCACAGTACGCTGAAAGCCGATCCCTCCTGCGCCATGGCCTATTGGGGCATCGCCCTCAGCCAATGGGGCAATCCTTTTGCCGACGGTTTGAAAGCGCCGTCGCAACTGCGCGATGGACGCACGGCCGCCGCAAAGGCCACTGCGTCAGGCGCCAGCAGTAATCCAAAAAAGACCGCCCGGGAACGCGCCTACATCGCTGCCGTCGCCAAGCTTTACGCTGACTTCGAACACACTCCCCAGTCAACCCGCCTGTTGCGCTATCGCGATGCCATGGCCGAGGTCGCGCGCCGTTACCCGCAAGATCATGAGGCCTCCATCTTTTACGCGCTTGCTCTGGCCGTTGCCGCCGACCCGGCCGACAAAACCTACAGCAATCGCCTGCAAGCAGGGCAGATCCTGGAGAAGCTCTTCGCTCAGGAGCCGGACCATCCCGGCCTGGCCCACTACATCATTCACACTTACGACGTGCCGCCGCTGGCCAATAAGGCGATTCCCGCAGCCAGGCGCTACGCCGCCATTGCTCCTGATGCCCCGCACGCGCTGCACATGCCCTCCCACACTTTCACCCGCGTCGGCTATTGGGAGGATTCGATCGCCAGCAATCTCGCGGCTGCAGCCTCGGCTCGCCGCGCCGGCGAAACCGCGGAAGAACTCCACGCGGATGATTACCTGGCCTACGCCTACCTGCAGTCCGGCCGCGACCAGGCTGCCGGGGAGCTGGTGAAATCCCTGCCCCAGCTCAGCGCGCGTTTTGATCCCAGCCGCATCATCGGTGGCGCAGCGCCGCCGGCCGCCGGCTATTACGCATTGGCAGCCATCCCTGCCCGCTTCGCCCTGGAGCGCAACGACTGGCAGGCGGCAGCGCGGCTTCAGGCGCGCGACACACCTGTTCCATTTGCCGACGCAGTAACGTACTTCGCGCGTGGCCTGGGGTCGGCGAATCTTGGCGATGCCGCCGGCGCGCAAGCGGCTGCCGAAGCGCTGCGCAAGCTGGCGCAGCGGCTGCAGGCGGCAAAAGAGTCCTACTGGCCCGAACAGGTCGAAATCCAGCGTCTCGGTGTGCTGGCCTGGGCCGCCTTGGCAGAAGGTCGTAAAGACGACGCCTTGCGCGACATGACTGCCGCCGCCCAACGCGAAGATGCCACCGAGAAAAGCGCCATCACTCCTGGCCCGCTGAAGCCGGCTCGCGAACTGCTGGGCGAGATGCT
>JBLMXE010000524.1:0-15586 GCA_050257615.1 Chlamydiota bacterium
CATTCACGCTGGCGTCAGCGCGACGCTCCACCAGCGCCAGGTTCTTCTCCAGGTAGCTGCTGCCGGCGAACTTATCGTCGTAGTAGTCGAAGCCGCGGGCCAGGCCCCAGCTGCGGTCCAGGACGAAAGAACTCACCACCGCGCCGGTGGCGAAGCCATGGTCGTGGAAGGCCTGCGCCAGCGTGCGGAATTTTTTCGCCAGCGGCGGGGCGGTGAAATCCTGTACCTGGTTATGAAACGGGTAAGTGCCAGTCAGGATGGCGGCATGTTCAGGCAGAGTCAGCGGCACCTGGGAGATGGCCATAGGAAAGAGAATTCCGTCGCGCGCCAGGGCGTCAATGGTCGGGGTCTGAACGTCTTTATAGCCGTAGCAGCCGAGATGATCGGCGCGCAGCGTGTCAATGGTGATGAGCAGGACGTTAGTGCGGGCGGCGGGAACTTTAGAGCCGCGCGCCGCGGGATGCCCGGACTGCGCCGCCGGGCGCTGGTTTGCGGCCACTGGCAGGGCCAGTAGCACGAGCCACAGGAGCGCCGGCAAGCTGCTGCTTCGCGAGAGTGCGCGCCGCATCATAGGGTTAGTGCTGGGCTCGGGCGCCGGTCGCCTTCTGCATTTCCTGCTCCGCCTCGGCGTCCAGTCCCTTGGCTTTGAGCGCTTTGGCCAGCGAGGCGTGAGCCGCAGGGTCGTTGGGCGCTAGTTCCACCGCTTGGCGCAACTCGGCAATCGCATCATCCACCTTGCCCTGGTAAAGCAGAACTTCGCCGAGGGCGAGGTGTGCGGGTTGATAGGTCGAATTGATCTGAATGGCTTGGCGAAAGGCAGTATCGGCCTGATCCACCTTGCCGGTTTTCAAATAGGCAGCTCCGAGATTGTAGGCGGCGGAGAAGTTGGTGCCGTCGGCTTTCAGCGTGCGCTGCAGGTAGTCAATGCTATTGGGATAATCGCCAGAGCGGGCATAGGCCAAGCCAAGATAGAAATAGACCAGGGTGTAGTCGGGACTGAGCTCGAGGACGCGCTGAAATTCGCGGATGGAGTCCGGGTAATTCTCCATGCGGTAGTAATCCAGGCCGAGCAGGTAGTGCACGGGCACGCAGGTTTCTTCGATTTTGAGCGCCTGGGCGAGTTTGGCGGTGGATTCCGTGTAGCGGGCGTGCTGGCTGTCGTCCATCCCCTCGGAGATCAATTCGAACATGGCGATGCGGTCCTTAGGATCGGCCAGCTTTCGGTTGTCGCCCGCCTTGGTGGGATGGCCGCCGGAAAAGCCGGCATAGCCCAGGGACTTGAGCCGCTCCATCAGTACCGGGTCGAGGGGCATGGACTGCGCCTGTTGTGTGCCGGCAGTGTACTTTTTTTCCATGGCGTCGAGCTGGGACTTCAGCTCCTGCGCGATGGCCGGCTTCTCGGTATAGAGGTTGTGCAGCTCCCCGGGGTCGGTGGAAAGATCATAGAGTTCTGGTTTAGGAACGTCAATGTAGTGATATTTGCCCACCTGGATGCCGCGCAAGTCGCTCCAGTCGAAGTGCAGCAGGGGAAGAAAAGACTCTGAGTATAGTTGCGTGGAAACGCTCGCCGGGCGCGGCTTTCCCAGAATCTCGGGCAGCAGGCTGGCGCCCTGGGCGTCGGCCGGCGGAGGAATTTTGAGGACTTCGAGCACGGTGGGCAAAAGATCCACGGTGCTGGACGCCTGCGCTACCGTCGCGTCCTGGCGCTGGCCTGCGGGCAGCTTGACGATGAACGGGATGCGCAGCGTGGTGTCGTAGATGAAGAAGCCGTGGGTTTTCTCGCCGTGCTCGCCCAGGGATTCGCCGTGGTCCCCGGTGAGCACAATCAGGGTGCGGCCGTAAAGTTGTTTTTGTTTCAGAAAGCGCAGCAGGCGGCCGAGCTGCAGGTCGGCGAAGGCGATCTCGCCGTCGTAGGGGCGGCCCTGGTACTCGCGGTCGAAGGGCGGCGGCGGCTGGTAGGGCGTATGCGGATCGTACAGGTGTACCCAGAGGAAGAAGGGCTTGCCGGAGTTGGCCGCCAGCCACTCGAGGGCCTGGTCCACCACCACGTTGCCGGGACGCTTCATCAGGTCGAGATTGGCGTCCTCCAGGCGGCTGAAGTCGAAGTGGTCGTAGTAAAAGTCGAAACCCTGGTTGAGCCCAAAGCGGTGATCGAGCACGGCCGAGCCCAGCACCGCGCCGGTAGCATAGCCGCGCTGCCGCAGGATGGAAGCCAGCGTGGGCTGCTGCGGGTTCACGCGATTGCCGCTGAAGTCGTTAATGCCGCTGTACATGGGATAAGTGCCGGTCATCATCACCGTGTGTGAAGGCAGGGTGATGGGTACCGGCGTATAAGCATGCTCGAAACGGGTGCCGGCGGCGGCCAGGGAATCAATATTGGGGGTGCGCACCTGGCGACTGCCGTAGCAGCCCAGGTGGTCGGGACGAAGCGTATCTATGGTTACCAGCAGCAGATTCACGGGGGCAGCGGCGCGAGGCTGGGGCGCGGCTGCGGCCAGGGCGGCAGAAATCAGGCAAAAGGCTGATAGGCGGAGGACGCGGGACACACCTGTAACCTGGCGAGGAATAGGGGAAGGATATCAATAAGGGGCTGGGCGGCGCAAAGGGGAGTGGTCTAGCGCTCGCCCTTAAGAGATTTTTGGATCTCGGGCTGACTGCAAGAATTGACCTGGCCGCACTTGGGGCAAACAACTTTCTGGTTGTGGTCCGCCATGTGCTGCAAAAAGGCGGAGAACGTGGCTCCACATTTCTCACACTGAACGTCAATTTTTGCGTCGGGCTGGGTCATGGAACATCAGTATATCTCGGCAATTCGCGGCGACGGTGGGGCATTTTCCCGCGGACGGAAATCCTGAAAGCCGAGCCCATAACGAGCGTTGTGGACACTATGCCAAACGGCAGAATGCCCATAAAATGGAGTGAAAGCTTTGTCGCCGCCGCGCGTATTTCTTAACAGGGGGGCGGCAAAACGGCCGGTGCAACCGGCTGCGGCCCTGCAAGACCCAGAAGAGGCAAACGAGGATGGCGGTACGCACGGGCTCGACAATTCCTGATCTGTCGGCACTCAGAATCGACGAGACGGCGCGCAAGCCTCACGGCGGCCCCAAGTGGGTGCGCTGGCTGGTCGCGGCAGTGGGTCTGCTCTTGCTGATCTCTGCCCTGGTGTATGCGGTGCGGGGCAGAGCTCCCGTCGTGGAAGTCGCCGCCGCGCAGGCCCCAAGCGCCGATGGTCAGGTGGCGCTCCTGAACGCCAGCGGCTACGTGACGCCGCGCCGGCGGGCCACCGTTGCCGCCAAGATCACGGCTCGGGTTACCCAGATGTACGCCGAGGAAGGCATGCACGTAAGGGCAGGCCAGGTGCTGGCCGTGCTCGATGACTCCGATTACCGTGTGCGCCTGACCTCCGCCAAAGCTGACCGCGATGCCACCGCCGCCGCGCTCCAGGACCTGCAGGTGCAACTGGCCAACGCGGAAATCGAACTGCGCCGCACCGAGCAACTGACTAAGCAGGGCGTGAGCAGCCCAGAGGCGCTGGACAACGCGCGTACGGCCGCCGACAGCCTGCGTGCCAAGATCGCGCTCACCCAGCAGCAGATCCAGGCCTCCGACGCCAAAATTCGCGTGGCGCAACAGGACGAGGACAACTGCATTGTGCGCGCACCCTTTTCCGGAATTGTTGTCTCCAAGGACGCACAAGTCGGGGAGATGGTTTCGCCTGTGTCGGCCGGCGGCGGCTTTACCCGCACTGGCATCGCCACTGTCGTGGATATGAAATCGCTGGAAGTCGAGGTGGACGTCAACGAATCCTACATCGCCCGCGTGCGCCCGGGAATGCCGGTCACCGCGGTGCTGGATGCCTATCCCAACTGGCAGATTCCCGCCAAGGTGCGCACCATTATTCCCACTGCCGACCGGCAAAAGGCTACCGTCAAGGTGCGCATTGCCTTCGACCAATTGGATCCGCGCATCCTGCCCGACATGGGGGTGAAAGTTACTTTCATGGGCCAGGAGAGCAGAGCGGCCAAGTCAGAAGGAGTAAAGGCGCTGGTGCCGCAAAACGCGGTGCGCAGCGAAAACGGAAGCCAGGTGGTTTATCTGTACCGTGGGGGGCGGGTAGAGCGGCGTGCGGTAGGCGTGGGCGAGATCCGCGGCAACGATACCGAGATTACCGCCGGCCTGGCGGCGGGCGACCAGGTAGTAGTGAGCGGTTTTAACGGCCTGCACGACGGAGAGCACGTCGAACTCAGGAGGTAAGGCGATTTATGGTCAGGGTGGACGGCAACGGCGACGGCAGCAGCCTGGTGCGGGTGCGCGGTCTGGACAAGAAGTACCAGCGCGGCGGCGAGGAAATCCACGTTTTGCAGGGGTTGAACTTGGATGTGGACAAGGGCGACTTTGTGGCGTTCATGGGACCGAGCGGCTCCGGCAAGACAACCCTGCTTAACCTCTTGGGCGGACTTGATGTTCCCACACGTGGCAGCATCACCGTTGCAAACGACGAAATCACTCACATGTCGGCGGCCAAGCTCACGGAATGGCGAGCACGCCATGTGGGTTTCATTTTTCAAATTTACAATTTGATCCCCGTTCTCAATGCATTCCAGAACGTCGAGCTTCCTTTGCTGCTAACAAAACTCTCCAAATCCGAGCGACGGGCGCACGTGGAGACGGCCCTGCAGGTGGTGGGCCTGGCGGATCGCATGAAGCATTTTCCACGGCAGCTTTCCGGCGGCCAGGAGCAACGGGTCGCGATCGCGCGGGCGATTGTGGCCGATCCCACCTTCCTGTTGTGCGACGAACCCACCGGTGACCTGGATCGTAAGAGTGCCGACGAAATCATGACCTTGATCGAGGAATTGGTGGGCAGTTACCACAAGACGGTCTTGATGGTGACGCACGACCCGCTGGTAGCGGCGCGCGCCCACACCACGCTTCATCTAGAAAAGGGTGTTCTGGTGGAAGGGCATAAGGTGGCACAGCCCGCCGGTGGAGGGTCGATATGAAGTTCAGCGGTATTATCTTTGCCAATCTGTTGCGTAAGAAAGTACGGCTGTTGCTAACCATCGGTTCGTTTGCTGTGGCGCTGTTTCTATTTGCCTTCCTCGGGGTGGTACGCGACGCTTTCGGTAGGGGCGCTGACGTGGCTGGAGCGGATCGCCTGGTCATCATCAACCGAACGTCCATCATCAATACTATCCCACTGTCCTATCGCGACCAGATCCTGCGCGTGCCTGGCGTTCGGTACGTAACCCACAACAATTGGTTTGGCGGCATCTACCAGGACGAAAAGAACTTTTTCCCGCAATTCGTGATTGATCCTGAGAACCAGCGCGCGGTGTTCCCGGAATTTGTTGTTCCCGACGATCAGTGGAATGCGTTTTTGAAAGACCGGGAGGGTGCTGTGGTCGGGGCGCGTACGATGGAGCGCTTCCACTGGAAAGTCGGCGATCGCATTCCTATCAAGACGACGATTTGGGGCGGCGGCTCGTGGGAGTTCAACATCGATGGCGTATATCACGGCAAGCAGCCTCAGGATGATGAAACGCAGTTCTGGTTACAGTGGGACTATTTCGAAGAGCGCATCCCGGAGCGTCTGAAGGGGCAGGTGGGGTGGTACGTGCTGCGCGTACATAATCCCGATGAGTCTCCCCGCATTGCCAAGACAATCGATGAGCAGTTCGCCAACTCTCCATACGAGACCAGGACGGAAACCGAATCGGCATTTGCCGCCGGCTGGGTAAAGCAATTCGGCAACATTCGATTCCTGATCGTGACGATTGGCGCGGTTGTCTTTTTTACCCTTCTTCTGGTGACCGGTAATACGATGGCCATTGCCGTGCGTGAGCGGACGCCGGAACTCGCTGTCTTGAAAGCGATTGGGTTTTCGGACCGCTCGGTTCTGGTTTTCGTGCTCGGCGAATCGCTCGCGATCTCGCTCATCGGAGGTCTAGTGGGCCTATCTCTGGCGCTGCTCGCAGTTCCAGTGCTGTCAAAGGCCCTCAGCGGAATGCTGCCGCGCCTCTTTCTCTCTCCTGCCCTGCTGGCCTTTGGCCTTGGTACCGCACTTACCGTTGGGATAGTTAGCGGCGCTTTGCCTGGCATCGCGGCTATGCGGATGCGCGTGGTCAACGCGCTGCGGAGGGTTTGAGCGATGCTAGCAAAGCTCTTCTTCGGGATTCTGATAACCCTCGGAGCCATTGTTGCGCTTCTGCTGCTTTTGGCCGTGGTGGGGGGAATCCTTGCCGGCTTACTTGCGCCCGTTGTAGGCTCGGTTCCCATTTCATATAACCTGCGCAGCGTAAGAGCGCGCTGGACTTCCACCATCGTTGCCATCCTCGGGATTGCTGGCACCGTCGGAGTCTTCGTGGCGATGCTTTCCCTGGCACGCGGATTCAAGTCTACATTGATGGCTTCAGGTTCTCCCACCAATGCTCTGGTGATGCGCGCTGGCGCCGCCAGCGAAATGATGGGTGGAATAACGCTGGATTCTGTCAAGGTACTTCAAGACGCTCCCGGTATCGCGCGGGACAACTCTGGGCCACTGGTCACGGAGGAAGTTGTCGGGGTCGTGCCGTTCCCGCTAGTCAGCACTGGTACGGACGCCAATGTGCAAATCCGTGGGGTGTCACCGAACGTGCTGCGCATCCGTACGTTTGCAAAAATTGTTCAGGGACGGATGTTCGTTCCCGGCCTTACGGAACTAGTGGTTGGCAAAAACGCTTCGCGGACCTACGTGGGACTGACGCTTGGTAATACCGTCAACTTCGCAGGTGGTCGTTGGAAGGTGGTTGGGGTGTTCGACGCGGGAGGGTCTGCGTTCGATTCAGAAGTTTGGTGCGACGGGCGAATTCTCGCCCAGGTGCTTAAACGCCCAGAGAACATTTTTCAGTCAGCAACTGTCCGCCTTGCCTCTGCTGATTCGTTTCAACGGTTCAAAGATGCGGTTACTTCCGATCCCCGGATGAATGTGGACGTAATTCGCGAGATTGATTATTACGCCAAGCAATCCACAACCATGACTCGCCTGATTACCGTGCTTGGCGGCTTGGTGGCCGCTATCATGGCCATTGGCGCAATCTTCGGCGCTCTGAACACCATGTACTCCGCAGTGGCCGAGAGGGGCCGCGAAATTGCTACCATGCGAGCGCTCGGTTTTTCTGCCTGGAACGTCGTGCTCTCGTTTCTCTTCGAGGCACTGTTGATTTCCTTCATCGCCGGACTGGTGGGCTGCCTTGCTGTGCTTCCGCTCAATGGCTTAACCACCAACACCATGAATTTTCAGACGTTCTCAAATGTTGCCTTCGCGTTCAGAATCACGCTCGGCCTGCTCGTGTTGGGCGTTCTATTTGGTCTCATTATGGGTGTTCTGGGTGGAATGATTCCCGCCCTGCGTGCCGCCTTTCGCCCTGTCGCTGCCGCTCTTCGCGAATTGTGAAGGTAATGGTATTCCCCTTAGCTCGCGGAGACGCCATGATTGGGTGTGGGGCATCAAAAACCAGAACCAGAAATTGTTAGATAAGCTATCAACTTCTTCGACGCATCATCAACCGATCGTGACGGTAAATCGCCGTTGTGCTCGACAGGAAGAGGTCCTCGCCGCTAGGCTTCAGGCAAATGCCATAAGATCGGACTAACACTTTCGCTGCCGCGTAACAAGTTTATGGTGGCATCATCAGCGGCTTTTATCGCGAGGTCTTTGCGCCACGGTGCAACCATTCGCGGTGCACTGCCGCGCTTGGGGCCATCACCTTCTCAAGTTCCGTGCTCAGCTGCTCATAGCTGAGCACGCCGGGGTGGTACATGGCGACCAGGCCCCGGCGGTCGATCAGCACCAGAGTAGGGGTGGTGCTGGCGCCGTAGCGGTCGAAATTCAGCTTGCTGACGGGCACTGGCATTCCGCTCAAATCCGCGTAGTACTGCTTGCGAATGCCGTCAATGTATTGCAGTTCGGCTTGCGGGCTGGCGGGTTCGCCTCCAGCGGCGTAGCCATAGCGTTGCGTTGGACCCAGAACGACCAGGCCCTTGGGTCCGTATTCGCGCTGCAGTTGGCTGATAATCGGCTCTTCGTGCTTGCAGTCAGAGCACCAGTGCGCCCAAAAAAACAGCAGCACCGGGCGGCCGCGCAGCGAGCTCAGCAGAGGCGGCTTGGGTCCCAGGTATTGCCGCACCGCCAGGGGAGGGGCCGGCTTACCCTCCAGGCTTAGCAGGTTGAGGTTTTTCTGCAGGCGCGCCCGCAGGGAAGTGTTGCCGTACTCGCGTAGGGCCTGCTGCAGCAAATCCTGGGCGGCGCCGCGATCGCCATTCTGGGCCAAAGCCTGGGCCTGCACTTCAATCGCTCCACCCAGGGCCAGCGGCAAGCGCGGCTCGGCGTCGAGAGTGCGATGCGTCAGTTCCCGCCGGCACAATTGCTCGGTCTCGCGGGCATAGGCCTGCGCCGCCCCCACTTGCCGCAGGGCCAGCTTGGCGCGGGCAATCTCCCCCATGAACTGCAGGAGTTCGGGTGTGACTCCATTGCGTGCGCGATAAGCCTGAACCTGCGCCTCCGCCTGTGCCACCTGGGCAGCGGAGGGGAGAGCCTGCTGGGCGGTCCCCAGACCCGCCCATGCAACACAGCCCAGGATCAACAGCTTAGAGGCCCACTTTCGCATACTTATCCAAGGATGCCGACAGGGCTCGAAAGTTGCCATTTTCCCGTATCCCGGCCGGCCTTCCCGGGGTCTCTCATTTGGCTTGACAAACCCCTGGAGTGGGATAAACATCGTGCCAATTAGCTCGGGGCGTAGTTAATACCTACCCTAACTATACCGCCTACCGGTTTTACGGCTCGCGGACGTGGAGGCTCTCCCATGCGACCGGCTCGTCTCGTTGGCAGCTTTTTGTGGATAGTGTTGTTGAGCGTCAGCCTGGCGGCACAAGGCCGGCCTACGGGAGGTAGCGGCGGCAGCAGCGGCGGCGGACGGCCTTCGGTTGGTAATCCCGGATCCGTGCCCAACACCAACATCCCTCCCATAATGAACAATCCCAACCTCAACACTATGCCCATGCCCCTGTTCCTAACCGGCAAAGTGAGAGTGGATGACGGCAGCGAACTGACCGACCCAGCAACCATCGAAAGCCTGTGCAACGGCGAACGCCATTTCGAGGCTTACACCGACACCAAGGGCAATTTCAGCTTCGAATTCGGCAAACAGCGCAATTTGGGCAACAGCGACGTGGCGACCACCTCCGCCATGCCTGGACGGCCGCGCTCGGCCACGGAACAGCGCCGCGAATTCCAGCAATGCGAATTGCTGGCGATTCTGCCTGGTTTTACCTCGCAGATGGTGGAACTGGCGGGTTTGGACATGAGTCCGCCCATGAACGTCGGGACCATCGTTCTACACCGCATGGCGAAGGTGGAGGGTTTTACCATCAGCGCCACCACGGCCATGGCTCCTCCCAAGGCGAAAAAAGCCTTCGAGAAAGGACGGGAGCAGGAACAGAAGAAGAAGCCGGAGGCGGCGGAGAAAAAATTCCAGGAAGCGGTGCAGCTCTATCCCCGGTTTGCCGCCGCCTGGCTGGAACTGGGACGCCTGCAGGCGCAACGCAAGGACATGGCGGCGGCGCGGAAGTCGCTGGAACAATCCGTGGCGGCCGATCCGCAGTTCATCAGCCCACACCAGATCCTGGCGGTGCTGGATTTCCAGGAGAAGCGCTGGCAGGACGTGGTGGACGAAACCAACACCGTGCTGCGGCTGAACCCGTTGAGTTTTGTTCAGGACTGGTACTACAACTCGGCGGCAAATTATTACCTGACGCGTTACGACCTGGCGGAAAAGAGCGCGCGGCAAGGCATTCAGGTGGATGTGGATCATCGTATTCCGAAACTGGAATACCTGCTGGGTGTGATTCTGGCGCGAAAGCACGATTACCAGGGGGCGACGGAGCACATGCGTAATTACGTCCGCCTGGCGCCCAAGGCTGATGACGTCGCTCAGGTGAACGAGCAGATCGCCAAGATCGAAAAGCTTTCTTCCACGCAATCGGCCACACAGAAGTAGAAAGCTCCTTCGGGGGTGCTAAATGATGCGCGCCCGGGCCCGTTTCTCGATACAGATAGTGCTGGCGGCGCTGTGTCTTGCCGTCTCCGCCGAGGGTCAGGCGCCGGACTGCGGGTTCTGCGGGACCTCCGAAAGTTTGCTGCCGGTGTCCTCAACCTCATGGACACTGCGCAAAGAGGTCAATGAAGTTCAAGTGCTGTTCACCGCCTCTCACGACGGCAAGTTTGTCAACGGACTGGCGCGCGAAGACATTGCGGTGCGCGACAATGGCAAGCCCGCTTCCATTCTGGACTTTCGCGGTCAGGATAATGTGCCCCTGCGCATTGCCCTGCTGGTGGATACCAGTGATTCCATTCGGAAGCGCTTTGAATTTGAGAAAAAGACGGCCGCCATGTTTCTGCGCCAGACATTGCGCAGCGAAGCCGACCAGGCCATGATTGCCGGCTTCAATACCAGACTGCATATGACCCAGGATTTCAGCCACGATTCCCGCGCGCTCTCCGCCGGACTTGCCCGGCTCGCGCCGGGCGGAGGCACCGCCGTTTTTGATGCGGTGGCGGAAGCCTGCCGCATGCTGGCCCGTCCCCAGGAGGGTGTGGTGGCACGGGTGCTGATTCTGGTTTCTGACGGAGACGACAACGAGAGCAAGATCACGCGCGAGGCTGCAATTGCGGCGGCCCAGCAGTCCGACGTTACCGTCTACGCCCTCAGTACCGGTTATCATGCAGGCGATTTAGACGGCGACCGGAACCTGAAACATCTGGCGCTTCCCACGGGAGGCCACGCAATGTTCCCGGGGGCGGTTCGCAAGCTGGCGTCTGCCTTTGAGCGCATCAGCGAGGAACTGCGCCACCGCTATGTGCTTGCCTATCGTCCCGCGGAATTCGCCGCCAATGGCCGTTTTCATCGCATTCAGATCCAGGCGCGCAAATCCGGCAAGAAACTTAAAGTCAGAGCACGCAAGGGCTACTACGCGCGCTAGCCCATCATCCTAATTCCCGGCCTCCAGCCATGGCATGAGCCAGTGCGGCGATTTATACTCATGAGGCTGCAGACCACCCCAATAATCAAGGATCCCGCATGGCCACCATGCCTAAGAGCGAAGGAAAGACCGGCGAACTCAAGTACATTCCCTGGAACTCGGTAGAACTGGAAGACCTCAACCCCCTGCTGCAGCGCCAGATGGTAGTGGGCGAAAAGATGATGCTGGCGCGCGTGCTGCTCAAGAAAGGGTGCGTGGTGCCCCTGCACAGCCACGAAAATGAGCAGATCACCTACATCCTGGAAGGGGCGCTGAAGTTCGAAATTGACGGCCGCGAGATCGTGGTTGGCGCCGGGGAAGTGCTCTGCATTCCCTCCAACATGCCGCACAAGGCGATCGCGCTGGAAGACACGGTGGACCTGGATGTGTTCACTCCGCCGCGCGCTGACTGGCTGAGCAAGACCGACCAGTACTTGCGCCGCTGAATTCTCTGCGGCGGCTGATTTCGGCTAAATGGCAACCGGGGCCAAAGTGCAAACTGAGATGAAGAGTGGCCATGCGCTGCGCTGCATCGAGTGCGGGCAGGAGTTTGAGCGCGCGGGAGCGGAGTTTCGCTGCCCGCACTGCGGCGATCTTCTGGAAGTGGTCTATCCCCAATGGGCGCAGAGCGAAGCCCAGACGCTGGTCTGGGCCGCAGAACTGAAACGCGCCTGGTGGGAACGCAGGCTTTCGCGCCATGCGGAAGATGCCAGCGGGGTGTGGCGCTTCCGCGAACTGCTGCCTCAGTTGGCTGATTCGCAGCGCATCATCACGTTGCGCGAAGGCAATACCCCGATATTCGAATTGCCACGCTGTGCCCGCAGCGCCGGCGTGGAGCGGCTTCTGGCCAAGCACCAGGGCATGAATCCCACCGGCTCATTCAAGGACACGGGCATGACCGTGGCCATCTCGGTGGCGCGCCAGCAGGGCTTCTCCTGGGTGGCCTGCGCCTCCACCGGCAACACGTCGGCTTCCATGGCCGCTTATGCGGCGCACGGCGGCCTGCGCAGCCTGGTGCTGATTCCAGAGGGCAAAATCGCCTGGGGCAAGCTTTCGCAGGCCCTGGATTACGGCGCCCTCACCTGCCAACTGCGCACCGATTTCGACGGCTGCCTGCGCATTCTGACCGAACTGGTGCAGCGTCATCCCATCTATCTGCTCAATTCCATCAACCCCTACCGCTTGGAAGGGCAGAAGACCGCTGCCATCGAACTGCTGGAGCAACTGGACTGGCAAGTTCCTCACCACATCATTGTTCCCGGGGGCAACCTGGGTAATTGCTCGGCACTGGGCAAGGGCTTGGAAGAATTGCGCAGCCTGGGCCTGATTGAGACATTACCCAAGCTGTCGGTGATCCAGGCAGAGGGCGCCAACGCTTTGGTGCGCACCGTGCGTGAAACCGGCGGCAAGCGTCTGGTAGCGGTGCAGGCGGAAACGGCGGCCACCGCTATACGCATCGGCAATCCCGTATCGTGGAAAAAGGCGGTGCGGGTGCTCGAATCAACCGGCGGATGCTGCGAGCAGGTGAGCGAGGCAGAGATCGCCGTGGCCAAGGCGGAAATCGGCAGTGATGGGGTGGGCTGCGAGCCCGCCTCCGCTGTCACCCTGGCGGGCCTGAAGAAGCTGGTGCGGCAGGCCTTCGTACAGCCGCACGAACGCGTGGTGCTGGTGTTGACGGGGCACTTGCTGAAGGATCCCGAGTACACCTTGAAATTCCACCGGCGCGAGCTGCTCCCGGAGGCGGAGGAGAGTGAGCGGCGGGGCCTGGACCCGTATCGCCGTGCGCCGCTGGAAGTAGAGCCCAGCGTGGATGCAGTGCTGCGGGTGCTGGAGGCAGCGGAGAAGACCGATGGCGCGAAATAAGCTGGCAGTTCGGGAGTCGGGCGAGCTCGTGCTGCCGGCGACTTCGGCCAACCTGGGTCCCGCCTTCGATGCGGCGGCGCTGGCCTTCTCGCTGTATTTGCGTGTGCGCGCAGAGCCGGCCAGCGAGTATTCAGTTTTCCCACAGGGCCGGGATGCTCACCTGTGCGGGGGTGGCGCGGACAACCTGATTCTGAAAACCTACCGCGAGGTGCTGGAGGCGGCGGGAAAAATGGCCGCGCCCCTGCATCTGGAAGTTAATAACGAGATTCCTATCGGCAAGGGCTGTGGCTCCTCGGCGGCGGCGCGCCTGGCGGGCATCGCCCTCGCGGTGTGCATGGCTGGGCTGGAATGGACGGATGAGCAGGTGATTGCCGAAGCTTCCCGGCGGGAAGGCCATCCCGATAATGCGGCTGCCTGCTGGCTGGGCGGCTTGGCCATCGCTCGCAACGCTACTGGCGCCGATGGCACGCTCACGGTGCAAGCGGTAAAAATTGCCTCCAGTTGCCCCTGGCCGCTGCTGCTGGCCATTCCTGAGGAGCCGTTGTCCACGGAGGAGGCGCGGCGGGTGCTGCCGGCGCAGTATTCGCGCGCGGACGCCGTGTTCAACCTGCAAAACGCGCTTTTTCTGCTGGCGGCATTCACCCAGGGCCGGGCAGACCTGTTGCGTTCTGCGTTGCAGGACCGCATTCATGAGCCTTATCGCGCTCCCTTGTGCCCGTTGCTCCCGGCCCTGCGCGAACTCGCGGGCAGCGAAGGCGTGCTGGGCGCGGTCCTGAGTGGAGCCGGGCCTTCGGTCTTGCTCTTTCTTGATCCGGCGATTCCTGCCGCGCAAATAGCATCGCGCGTGGCTGCCCATTTGATGGAGAAAGGACTGAAAGCCGAGCTGCTGCTGAGTTCCCTGGCACAGAACGGAGCAGCGGCAAGTCTGAGGTGTGCAACCACAGCAAGGGGACGCTAGCTCTTACCGGTTAGTGCTATGCTGGAAAACCAGCACTTAGCAGTTCGCACTTCGCACTGCAACAGTCTTACCAAACGCGAAAAGGTAGATGCGGCGCAGGGGCTAAGTGCCAATGCTAAGTGCTAACTGCTAAGCCCATGCAACCAGAAATCAAAATTGTCGCCGATGCCAACGAACTGAGCCGGGTGGGAGCCGCGGAATTCGAGCACGTGGCCCGCAATGCAGTGATGGCCCGGGACCGGTTTACCGTCTGCCTTTCCGGCGGCTCCACGCCGCGCGGGCTCCATTCCCAGCTTGCCCGTGGCGCGGGCAGGCTACCCTGGGACAAGTTTTACTTTTTCTGGGGTGATGAACGCCACGTCCCTCCCGACGATAAGGACAGCAACTACCGCATGGCACGCGAAACCCTGCTTTCGCAGGCGCCGATCCCACCCGATCACGTGTTTCGCATGCACGCGGAGGAAGCCGACGCGGGCCGGGTGGCGGAAGAATACGAGCAGACGATCCGGACTTTTTTTGCGCTGAAAGCGGGAGAGGTGCCGCGCTTTGACCTGGTGCTGCTGGGGCTGGGGCCGGACGGGCACACCGCTTCGCTATTTCCCGGCAGTCCCGCGCTCGAGGAGCGATCGCGTCTGGTGGTTGCCAACTGGGTGCAGAAATTAGGGCAGTACCGGCTTACCCTGACCGCGCCGGTAATCAACAATGCGGCGGAAGTGATGTTCCTGGTGAGCGGAGCGGAGAAGACGGCGGCCTTGCAGTCCGTTCTTTACAGCGACGCTCCCGCCGAGCAGTTTCCCGCCAAGCTCATCCAACCGGTGAAGGGACGGCTCATCTGGCTGGTGGACCGGGCTGCCCTACCCTCCAGCCAGGCCCGGCCAGCCTGACCCTAGCTGAGGCGCGAGCGGCAAAGCCGGCGGAGGGCGGCACGCTGGTTGTCTTTGACCAGCACAAACTCGAAACCGTGCGCAAAGCCGCGCAAGTTGCGCACCGCGGCATAGACGCGAACTCCGTGCGCCACCTCCAGATTTACCACCTCGCCCACCCGCAACTGCTGCGACATGGTGGCTCCCAGCCCGCCTTCGCTCAGGCTGTGGCAGCGTCCGGGAATCAGCACGGGAGGTGCGCTCTCCCAGTAAAGAATGGCGGTTACGGGCCGGTTGACTTCAAAGCGGGGGAAGCGGCGCCGACTTGAGTATTGGACAGGACTCTGTTCAGTATTGTTCAACATCTCCCACTCCGGCCAGATTCGCACTGCGAGAGCAAAGCACGATGCGGGATCACTTCCGCGTCTGCGCCAGCCCTACCCAACTCTAGCCGGGGGAGACCGGGCAGTAAACGGCTGCGGGGGTTACGAACGTCCATTAGACCAATGGAGCGGACTGTCCCAACGGACACTCCGGGCATTGCACCTGCTGGTAACCGAAGTCACATGCCGGGGGGGCTTGGCCTCGACCAGGGGCCGGGTTCGGGAAGGACGTCAGGGTCAGTCCCTGGTTCGGGCTCCGGACTGGGCTCGGGTTCGCGCACCGGCCCTGGATGGGAATCGGGCAGGCCGGAAAAGGAAGAAGGCCGCGCAAGTTAACCATGATGCCCACAGATGGCTTCGGCGTGTTTGAGGTCGGCGGAGACCGCGGAAATCACCGCCGGGAGCCGCCCGCGGGAGTAGAATTTTGCCGACGATTGATTCCGAGGTGCTGCCGTGGT
>JBLMXE010000525.1:0-6439 GCA_050257615.1 Chlamydiota bacterium
GAAGTCGTTAAGAGTTCATTAAAATGTGCTGCCGCAACCCCGGGCTGCAGTAATGGACGGCTCAGGTGGAAGGAGGTTAGCGCAACCGAGATGTTTTGTTGTGGAAGAACTCGGACAGGCGAGTCAACTGCATGAGACGACGTGAGTTACACCCTCCGCGCTGCTGGCCTGGGCCTCAGCGCTGGCTGACTTCGCCGACGGCCACCCGCTGGTTAAATTTGGCCGACTGCCCGCGCGGCACGCTGAGCGATTTCCAGCCCGCATGTTGCAAGTGCTTCGCCAGAAAGACGATTTGTCCGACGTGATAGGAGTAATGGGCAATCTGGCGGTTGATGGCCTGCATCACCGAGTGGGCCTCGCCGCGGATGGTTACAGTGCGACCCAGGTCGGCATCGTTCAGCGGCTCCAGTGCGGAAAACACGCAGTTCCAGCCGGCTTCCCACATTTTCATCACCGCTGCGCGGGTGGCGGGCGGCTCCTCGAATTCGCCGTCGCGGTTGCGGTCAGGCTTTTCGCCGTCGCTGGTTAGGAAGTCGGTCCATCGTGAGCGCATGTTACCCGCCATGTGCTTCATGATCTGGGCGATGGAATTCATCTCCGGGTCGAGCGTGACCTGCAGCTGCTCGTCGTTGACTTGCGCAAGCGCCCCTTCCCCCAATTTTTTGTACAGGCGAAAAAGGGAGAGCGAATCTTCAAGATAAGAGGTGGTGAACTGGAGTGCCATGCGCAAAATTCTATTACGGCGCAATCAAGCAGTGTAGGTGGTTCAATCTCACACCCGTTCTGTGATGGCCATCACCGCTGCGCAGGAAGTGGCTTCAGTAGTCTGGAAATGGGGCCGGCTGGTTTGGGGTCCGGGGAGAATATTCATATGGCTTACGTAATTACCAGCAGCTGCATTAAAGACGAGCTGTGCGTGGATGTGTGTCCCACCGACTGCATTCATCCCAAGAAAGACGAACCGCAATTTGAGGCCGCCACCCAGTTATATGTAGATCCTGAGGGCTGCATTGACTGCGGCGCTTGCGTGCCAGTTTGCACTTCCGACTCCATCAAGCCGGCGGAGGACCTGACGGAGGCGGAGAAAGAGTTCGTCGGCAGTAACGCGGCATTCTTCGCAAAATAGGAACAGGCCATCGGCAGCGGGGTGGCGAGTGTCCCGATGGTATCGCCACCTCGGTAATTATCCACGCACGCGCCGGCAAGCTAGCCTTAAGGTTGGAGAACCTGATGGCGGCACCGGCCCAGCAGCCCATTCCAGAAGCGCAGTCTGCAAAGCTACAAGACATCCCCGAGCGGCGCGAGCCGACCATGGAAGACATGCTGCGGGAATGCATTGAGCTCTGCGCGCGAGTGGCGGAGCGCCACGCCGCCCCGGAAGTGGCCCAGCAAATCCGCCGGCTCAAACCCGCCAGCCGCTGGCCATGAATCCGGCCCATAACCGTCCCTGCCACCTCCGCCTCGTAATTGATGCACAGGCTGCTCTCAACGCTTACGGATTGCCTCTTCCCTTGCGTTCCGCATGGGGAGAGGGCTTGCGGCCGAGGGCGATATCCGCCAGATCAAGATAGTAGCCGGCCTCTGTGCCCGGCCCCACAGTCGCCGGCCGGGAGGTACGGCTGCCCAAGGAGGCGGCGGGCAGTAGTTCCGCGCCTTCACTGAAGCCCTTACTTCCTGTCTTCTTCTTTGTTCTTTTCCTTTTTTTCACAGCCTGACTCCTCGTCGCCATGAGTTCGAGCGTGGAGGATCAGCCTCAGCAAACGAGGCAAGGCCCAGATGGGTTGCAGGAGAGAACTAGCAAAGTCGGCTACAGATCAGATCGAGAAGGCTGGAGAAATGAGCGGCGCTCTTTTCCAAAGGCCAGCCCCACCGGTTGGCCCATACTGGAGCGACCAGGGCGGCCAAAGCAATGCCGGCCGCGGCCAAAGCCGACATGGCGAGCATCGCGGCCTGCTGAGAGCCCAGGGTAATCGGGTCAAGGTTTACCCAAGGCGCGATCACGATCACCACAATGACGACGATCAGCAGCCACGAGAGGACGGTATGTAAACGCGTGATCCGCACGTGCGGCCACCATATTGACACATCCGCAAATGCCTTTCAAAGCAGAGCCTCGCATCACGACACAAACATGCCAACCCCGCTCCCTCTCAGGGCCGGCAGAAAAAAGAATGGGTTATCGGCCCTTGGCGGACTTGCGCGAACGCTCCATCCATACCTGGCCGCGGGGCAGGCACAGCGCCGCCGAGCCCACCAGGCTGGACTCCGCCCCGTAGAGCGCGCTCAGGATGGGAATCTGCTGGCGGCTGGGGCTGAGGGCCGCGGTTTCCAGGCGGCCGCGAATATAGTTGAAGAAGGAACCCATCAGTTCGCCCAGGCCCCCGCCCATCACAATGACCTCGGGCTCCAGCAGATCAATGATGTCGCCCAGCCAGATGGACAGGTAATCGGCAGCTTCGCGGAGGATTTCATTGGCCAGGGCGTCGCCATCCAGGGCGGCCCTGCCCACTATTTCCGAGGTCACGGCCGAGGCCTTGCCGTCCGCCAGTTCCAGAATGCGGGTGCGCGGGTTGTGGGCCACCAGCTGCCGGGCGCGCGCCCCGATAGCGCTGCCGGAGGCGTACATCTCGATGCAGCCGCGCTTGCCGCAGGCGCACTGTGGGCCGTGAAAGTCAATGGTCATGTGCCCGCCTTCCCCGGCCGCTCCCGTGCGCCCGTAATAAAGGCGATTCTGCAGCACCAGTCCGGTGCCGATTCCTGTGCCCAAGCTCACGTAGAAGACATTCCTGTAGCCCACGCCTGCACCCCACACGGCTTCGGCCAGCGCCGCCACATTGGCATCGTTGGCCAGGCGCGTGGGCAGCTTGTAGCGCTGCTGAATTTTTTCCGCCAGCGGATAATTGCGCCAGCAGGGCAGGTTGGTGGCGCTGAGCAGCACGCCGCGCTGCGAATCCACCCAGCCCGGCACGCTGATGCCGATGGCGGAGACAGTGCGGGCGCGGCGGTTGCCCAGTACAGCCTCAATGGCCTCGGTGACTGAGCGCAGGCCGTCTTCCGCCGTCTTGTTCACCACCATGCGGCGCCGGGCGGTGAACAACACTTCACCGGAGGCGTTCACCAGGCCGGCCGCGGCCTTAGTACCGCCAATGTCCACTCCCAGAACGACATGTTCGGCTTTCGCCATTGCGGCCAGTGTAGCTGGTCAGCATCGTATCAGGACATGCCTTCTCGCGGGTCGCATAACCGGATTTATTGATCGCGGCATTAAGGAATGTCCGAACGCTTATTCTTTGTCCATTGGCCTGAGACATCCTGCGTTCTCTGGGAAGGAAAAGGGATAGCGAAGCCTCGTATCAGGGCATGGCTTCAGCCGTGCCGAACAGAACCGCTAGTCAGATGCGCCTTCAGGCGCTGGGAACAAGGCCCGTCGGCTAAAGTCGCCTCCCGTCGCGACCGGGCGAGGCACCCTGAATACCAACCGTCACCTGCAAATCCGAACCGAAAAATGCAATTTGCTCCAGCAACTCCTGTCAAACATCCTCCATCGAATGGAGCAGAGTGGGGTGCCCCACCCGTGCCGTCTTGTGCCGCGGGTGGGAGGGAGGGGTGCTGCCGTAATCACATCTCATACAAGATTTTAAGACGCTGCAATATTGCGTCGATCTTGCCTTTTTGGGAGCGCTAATGAGCAACACAATCAGGCTGCCGTCTTTTTTGGTTGCGGGTCCCCCTCGGACAGGAACGAGTTGGTTGCACGAAATTCTCAGTCAGCACACCAGTCTTCCCAGTCCCAACAAAGAGACTCGATTTTTCGATGTGCACTTCGGACGCGGACTGAAATGGTATTGCGGCCATTTTCCATTTCTGTATAGCGATCGCCCCATGGGTGAAATCGCGCCCACCTACTTTGCTTCTCCGCAGGCACGCGAACATATCGCGCGGACCATTCCTCATGCCAAGTTGATTTTCACCTTCCGCAATCCTGTGCATCGCATCGTCTCCATGTACCGTGCGAAGCGCGCCTACGGCCGCTTCCCGTGGAGCTTCGAGCAGGCCCTGCATCGTGATCCTGAGCTGTTGGAGTCCGGCAAGTATGCCACCCACCTTAGGGCTTGGCAACGAGCGTTCCCACGAAATCAGATCTTGGTTGCCATCTACGATGATTTGCGGCGCGATCCCCAGTCCTTTATGGACCAGCTTGTGGATTTCATCGCGATCCCGCGATTCGTCCTTACCAAAGCTCAGCTGGGAAACGTCTATTCCTCCGAAACGATGACTGTGCCCCGCAGCTTTGTGCTCACCTGGACCGGCACTGCAATAGCCGATTGGTGCAAAGCCCGCCGGCTGGATAAGCTAGTTGCTACGGTTAAGACTTCTCCTCTCATCCGGCTTTTTTTGGGGGGAGGCTCCCCCTTTCCCGAAGTGTCCCCGGAAACCTTGCGCCAACTCTATGAGCTCTTTCGGCCGGACGTGGATGGTCTGGAAACGATTCTCGCTCGCGATTTGTCCGTCTGGAAAGCGATGGAACCGGCTTTTTCCTATTCCGCCTGCCAGGATGCCGTTGGCGGGGCTTTGTAACCTCACTCGGCCAGCCCGCCCTGCCTAGCGCGTCTTGAATGGCGGTCGCGGCACTTTCGGGCAGGTCAACGTCCTGTTACTTCCCACTGAGCCGGAAATGACGACCTGCTGGTATATCTGGGCGATGCAGTCATTCCACTCGGTGTGCCCCTGCCCCCTTAAAACCACCTCGAGCCGATGCGAGAAACCCCGGGCGGTGTGCCTCATGAACCAAAGCGGGGTGCCCCCGTCGGCATCGCCGGAAGCGAACACCGTCGGGACGGACGATCGCAAAGGTTCCCGATACCCCTTTGGTAGCGTGGCCTTCGGCCAGTACTTGCATGCGGCTTGTTGCTGGCGCACACGGTAGTCCCCTAAAAAAGTGTCCTCTGTTTCAGCCGAAACCTTCTCTTCGCTGATGAATGGGATGTCTTCATTGCACGTGATCGCGAAGAACAATCCAAAACTGAAATCGGAGCCGGCTTCGCGAGCATCGGACAGGATACCTTCGACTATCGGCCTCCAATCTCCCAGGTAGGCCCGGTGGATCATCCACGGAAGATTCGTAGAGGTTCGCGGCCTGTAGAGCAGTGCGCGAAACCACTCGGCCACTCGGCCGCGAGATAGAGGAACGGTGCCCCTTTGTCCTGGCACAGCCACACGCACGTTTCCCGACGCTAAGCGAGCGGACACCTCGCGAAACTCGTCCCTCAAGTGTGGGAATGCAGAGTGGCAGGACGAATCCGCTGTGCAGGCAGCGAACATCTTCTGCAGCGCCGCTTCCTCCGTTTTTGCAAATGGAAGGGGTCCGGGCACGTCTATGGGAACAACACTGCCCATGTAAACGGTCCGTACGCTTGCTGGGTACATTCGCAGGTACACCTGTGCGGCTCGAGTCCCGTATGAACCTGCGAACAGGTTCAGTCGTCCGTAGCCAAGATCTTGTCGCACTCGTTCCAGATCGTTAGCGAAGCGGTTGTAGGTGTACTGGGCCAGATCGGCGTGCTGACGCAGCGTGCGTTCGCATGCTTTGACTGCCACAAGCGGAAACTCGTCACGGAGGCTTGCCTCTGGGTGCTGCGTCGAAAAGAGATCGCAACGCAACGCGCCGGAGCGGCCGGTACCCCGCTGGTCCAGCAGCAAAATGTCACGATCGTGGCGCAGCGGAGCGAATTGCCTCGCATAGATTCCCGCGGCGCTAATCGCGTCTTCGCCCGGTCCGCCCATCAAGACCGCAATCGGGTCTCGCTGCGGATGTGCGCCGGTCGCGGGAATAATCGCCATGCTGATTCCGATTTGGCGCCCGCCCGGCCGATTAGGGTTTTCGGGAACCTCGAGTGTGCCGCAGCGGGCCGGTTGCGAAACTCCGGCCAGACGGCAAGAGGAAAGTTCAATTGCGCCAGGTGAGTTTGCGGATGAACCCGCTGGACTTCTCCTACCGTCCACCTTCAGGCCACCCGCCAAGGGGGCCAATATAATTGCAGCCAGCAGCGGGAACGATCGAACCCGTGTGACCCATCGCCGCACACACTTCAGAACGCGTCTCCAGAGTAAGTCTTGAATGCCCACAAAGCCTCCAGCACTTGTCTTAGACTTCCCCTGCAGCAAAGTGTCATCGGCTCGTCCTCCACTTTGAACACGCCGCGATCAAACGCCCTGCCACCATCCGGAAAATTCCATTCTCAGCATCGAAATTTTGCATTGTACTTCCACAGCGCCTCCACCTTATTCATGTGACATGCTGGATTGGGGTGTGGATCACGATGCGTGCGGTGTGGGGCTAATCGCCCACGTTTCTGGGAGAGCATCGCATGAAATCGTGGAAAGGGGGCTGGAGGCGCTGTTGCGCCTGGCGCATCGCGGCGGTGTGGACGCCGACGGG
>JBLMXE010000526.1:0-6099 GCA_050257615.1 Chlamydiota bacterium
CGCCCACCACGATAATCCTGGACAACAACTTCTTTGCCCAGCGCGAACTGCTGGCCTGGCGCTACATGGCGGGCGGCTGCAAACCGGGAGCCCAGGGAACGGAATGCAAGCTGTCGCCGGAGAAATTTGGCGTACTGGTTCCGCAGGCCCTCACCACTGCCACGGTTACGATGGAGTCGGCGGGATGGGAAAAGGTCTCCATCCGCGGAGCGGAGCGCAGCCTGATCCGTCTGAATTTGAAAACCGACAACGGAGACTGGGCCTTGTGGCTGGACAGCAGCTACAAGCTGATGCGGATGATGATTCCAGGCCAGAATGTGGAAGTGCTCCGCGACTGAAGCACCCAAGGTAAGCAGTGGCCCTGATTGACACACGCACGGCGCGGGTCCTGTTCACTGCCCTGCTGTTTCTTGCCGGGCTGGCCCTGGTGTATCTGACTCACCGCACCCTCATTCTTTTTCTTTTCGCCATCTTCTTCGCTTACCTGGTGGAGCCGCTGGTATCGCACACGGTGCGCTGGGTCCGCACCCGCACGCGGGCGATTGCGGTGATCTACCTGGGGCTCGCCATTTTGCTTACGCTCTTCTTCTCCTTTGTGGGGCCGCGCATTGGACACGAGGCGCAGCGCCTGACGGAGAACGTGCCCGCCTTGCTGAGGAACATCAGTTCCGGGCAGATTGCGGTACAAATCGGGTCGCAGCGCGGATGGAGCTTCCATACCCAGCAGCAGATCAAGGATTTTCTGGCCGGACATAGTGGAGAGCTGGAGCAGTTGGCCAGCCGGGCGGGACTGCGATTGGCCACAGTGGCGCAGAACATCTGGTGGTTCATCCTGATTCCCATCCTGGCCGTGTTCTTTTTGCGCGACGGGCGCACCTTCACCGACGTGGCCCTCATGATGATGGGGAGCCGACCGCAGCGCGAGTTCGTGGAGGGCGTCATCAACGACCTCAATGACATGCTGGCGCATTTCATCCGCGCCCAGCTCACTCTCGCTGCCCTGGCTCTGCTCGTCTATGTCACTTTTCTGGGCATCATGCGAGTGCCCTATGCCCTGGTGCTGGGAACCGCCGGTGGCGCACTGGAATTTATCCCAGTGGTGGGACCGTTTCTTGCCGCCGTGCTCATGCTGGGTGTTGCCCTGCTCATGAGTTATCAGCACCTGTTCCTGCTGGCTCTGTTCCTGGGCCTCTGGCGGCTTATTCAGGATTACGTCACTCTGCCCCGCATTATGGGCGAGAGCATGCAACTGCACCCCCTGGCGGCAATCTTCGGGGTGCTGGCCGGCGGTGAAATTGCTGGCGTAATCGGCGTCTTTCTCTCCATTCCGGTGATGGCCAGCCTGCGCATCGTGTGGCGGCGCTGGAGAATTTACGCGGAGAAGAAAAAATTCGGGCCGCTGGAAGGCTACATGGCGGTAGCCCCCAATCTGGAGGAGAGCGCGAAGACGCGATTGTAAACTGCAGCTGCCAAAACCAAAGTCACACGAACGATACTTCTATTGACCGCTAATCCGCTGTATCTAAAGCCTTCTCCGGTAAGCCAGCCTCTAAAGTAACTTTCCCTGTCTCCCACGTAAGGCTAACGTCCAGAAGTAATGCGAACAATCGCCGTGCTCGCGGGTTTACAGGAGTAGGTGATCGTGGCCGCCGGGTATTGCGCCACGAGCCTAAAAGCGAGCGCGAGTGGGAGCCGCAGCTGTAGCGCGGCTTTCCGGAAGATGGAGCAGCCATGAAACGCTTGGGGAAATTAGCACTTTGGATGCTGGTGGCGGTCGTGCTGGTGAGCGCGGTTGCGATGGCGGAAGATGATCCGCCGGGCCGGGTAGCGCGAGTGCAATATATGTCGGGCGAGGTCTCGATGCAGCCCGGCGGAGTGAACGACTGGGTTCCGGCCGTGCTGAACCGGCCTTTAACCACTGCCGACCGTCTGTGGACCGATCAGAACGCGCGAGCGGAACTGGACCTCGGCACTGCCGCCCTGCGCGCCGATGCCCAAACCAGCATGACCTTGACCAACCTCAACGACAACATGATGCAGGTGGAACTGGACCAGGGCACGCTCAACGTGAGCGTACGGCGCCTGTATCAGGGTGAGACCTACGAAATTGATACGCCCAACCTGGCCTTCACCATCATGCGAGCGGGCGAGTACCGCTTCGACGTGGATCCCAACGGCGACACCACATTCGTCACCGTGTGGCACGGCGAAGGTGTGGCTACGGGCGAAGGCCGGGCGGTAAGGGTAAAGGGTGACCACCAGGCGCGCTTCATCAACGGCACTTCCCTGGAACACCAGACCTATGGTGACCCCGGCCGCGACGGCTTTGACGACTGGTGCCGGGTACGCGACCGGCGCGAAGAGGATTCGGAATCGGCGCGCTACGTTTCGCCTGACGTTATTGGGTCGGAGGATCTGGACGATTACGGACGCTGGCAAATGACGCCCTCTTATGGCGCCGTGTGGATGCCGGCAGTAGCCCCCGGATGGGCTCCCTATCACTACGGACACTGGGCCTGGGTTGATCCCTGGGGCTGGACCTGGGTGGACGATGAACCCTGGGGATTTGCTCCCTTCCACTATGGCCGCTGGGTGTATTACGGCGGAGGCTGGGGCTGGGTGCCGGGTCCGCGCGTGGTGCGCCCGGTGTACGCTCCCGCGCTGGTGGCGTGGGTGGGTGGAAGCGGTGTGAGCGTGGGTATTTCGATCGGCTCGGCGCCGACCGTGGGCTGGTTCCCGCTGGGCTATGGCGAGCCTTACCTGCCGCCCTATGGAGGCAGCCGCAACTATTTCCGCCAGGTGAACGTTTCCAATACGCGCATCACCAACATCACGCAGGTTACCAACAACTACTACGTCAATAACAACAACACCACCATCAACCGCACGACGGTGGTTAATAACAACAACACCACCATTGTGAACAACAACGTCCACAACAATATCCATAACAATGTGCACAACAACGTGCACATCCGCTATGCCAATGAAAAAGTTCCAGGAGCGGTGACGGCGGTGCCGGGCACGGTGCTGAGCAACTCGCAGCCGGTGGCCAAGGCAGCGATGCGCGTGCCGCCCGGACAATGGAAACATGTCGCCATGGCGCCGCCCGTCGCGCCTTCGCGCAACAGCGTGCTGGGACCGAGGGCGGAAGTGCGTGGGGCAGCGCCGCCTCAGCGCGCAGCATCGCGGCAGGTAGTCAGGAAAATGGCCGCTCCGCCACGGCCCATTCCGTTTGCCGACAAGCAGGAAGCCCTGCAGCACAACCCGGGGCGGCCGCTGGACCGCAATACGGAACAGGCGCTGCGCACCAGAATCGCCCGCCAGCAGGTGAACCGGCCGGGTAACATGGCGCAGCAAGAGCCTTTAGGCGGCCAGCCGGGCAACGGCCGGCAGATGTCCGGCCCGCCTCAGCCGCGCGGGCAGGCGCCGGAGGCACGGTATGGTTTCCGTCCGGTGCCCCAGCCGTCGGGAAGGCAGGAAGTGCAGCAGCAGCCAGGTCCTGTGAACCGTCCTGCGGGCAATGGAAACGGAGAGCAGATGGCGCCGCAGTATCGCACCGTGCCCCGTCCGCCGCAGCAAGGCAACGGGCAGCAACCCGGATTCCGGTCGTTCGGTTCGCCGCAGAACCAGCAGCGCTCTGCGCCGCAGCCGCCGGCGCAAGGCAATCGCCAACAGCAGTCGGTGCAAGATAACGGGCAGCAGCCCGGCTACCGCTCGTTCGGTTCGCCGCAGAACCAGCAGCGCTCTGTGCCGCAGCCGCCGGCGCAAGGCAATCGCCAACAGCAGTCGGTGCAAGATAACCGGCAGCAGCCCGGCTACCGCTCGTTCGGTTCGCCGCAGAACCAGCAGCGCTCCGTGCCGCAGCCCCCGGCGCAAGGCAATCGGCAGCAGCAGCCGGTGCAAGACAACCGGCAGCAGCCCGGCTACCGCTCGTTTGGTTCTGAATCCGCACCCCAACCAGCCAATCGCTCCTTTGAGCAGCGCAACAGCGGAGGGCAGGGTGCAGGAAGACCGCAACCACGATATGAGAACAATCAGCCCAGTGCTGCACCCGCACAGGTCAATCGGGGCGGCAATCAGGGTGGCTACTCGCGGCCAAATTCGGAGCCGGCGCGTGTGGAACGTCAGGCGCCTCGTCCGGAACCGCAGTCAAGCGCGCGCCAGTCCAACTCACCCCCACCGCAACACAACCAGAACTCAAAGGACGAGTCGAAACCAGATAAGCAGCACTGAGACCGCGATCCACTATCAGAAAAGCAGGGCGTGCCTGACGGTGCGCCCTGCTCGAATTTGAGCGTCTGCCAAACTTCATCCGCCGCGGATCAACGCGGATTTCCGCTGATCAATTTAGTCAGGGTAGAGACGTTGTTTGCAACGTCTCGCCGCCCTGCCAGCAGGATTCCACTCCAAAACAAAAACAGCCCAGAATGTTGCGTGCTGACTGCTGGTCCCTACTCCCACTCGATCGTGCCCGGCGGCTTAGAGGTGATGTCGTAAACCACGCGGTTGATGCCCTTCACTTCGTTCACGATGCGACTGGAGATGGTCTTGAGCACCTCGGTGGGCAGCGGCACCCAGTCGGCGGTCATGCCGTCTTCGGAGTGCACGGCGCGGATGGCGCAGGTGTAGGCGTAGGTACGTTGGTCGCCCATCACCCCCACGGACATCACCGGCAGAAGCACGGCGAACGACTGCCAGATGCGGGTGTAGAGCCCGGCACGCTTGATTTCGCTGACCACTATGTCGTCGGCCTCGCGCAGCAGGGCCAGGCGCTCCGGCGTGACCTCACCCAGAATGCGCACCGCCAGCCCCGGTCCGGGGAACGGCTGGCGCTGCAGAATATCCTCCGGCATGCCCAGGTCGCGGCCGATCTTGCGCACCTCGTCTTTAAACAAATCTTTTAAGGGCTCGATGAGGCGCAGCTTCATCTTTTCCGGCAGGCCGCCGACGTTGTGGTGGGTCTTGATGGTCTGCGACGGGCCGCGTACGGAGCGCGATTCGATCACGTCAGGATAGAGCGTGCCCTGCACCAGGAACTCCACATGTCCCTGCTCGCGCTTGATGCGCTCCGCCTCTTCGTCGAAGATGGCGATGAATTCGTTGCCTATGATGCGGCGTTTCTTTTCCGGGTCGGTCACCCCCGAAAGGCGCGCCAGGAAGCGCTGCGAAGCGTCCACGGCTACCAGGTGCAGGCCCAGCTTGTCGCGCAGGTTCTGCTGCACTTTTTCGAATTCGTTCTTGCGCAGCACTCCGTTATCAACGAAAACGCAGGTCAAGCGATCGCCGATGGCACGATGCACCAGCACGGCCGCTACCGAAGAATCCACTCCCCCGGAAAGGGCGCAAATGGCGCGGCCTTCGCGACCGACGGTTTCGCGAACTTGGGCCACGGTGGCGTCCACAAAATGCTGCGCTGTCCAGCTGGGCTTGGCGCCGCAGATTTCGAAGGCAAAGTTCTTCAGAATCTCCGTGCCCAGCTTGGTGTGGTGGACTTCGGGATGGAACTGCACCGCGAACATCTTTTTTTCCGGATTCTCGATGGCGGCCACGGCGCTCGGAGTTTTGCCGATCAGGCGAAAGCCCTGCGGCAGTTCCATGGCCTCGTCGCCGTGCGACATCCAAACCGAAAGCAGCTTGGGCAGACCGTGAAAAAGGCGCGAGCCATCCAGGATTTCGACCGTGGCGTGTCCGTATTCGCGCTTTTCCGCCGGCCGCACCTTGCCGCCGAGCACGTGGGTCATCAGCTGCAACCCATAGCAGATGCCGAGCACGGGCAGGCCCAGGCTGAAGACGCGCGGGTCGGCCGCGGGCGCATCCTGGTCGTAGACCGAGCTAGGACCGCCGGAGAGGATGATGCCGGCGGGGGAGTAGCTCTTGATTTCGTCAATCGGCGCCGTGCAGGGCAGGACCACGGAGAAGACATTCTGTTCGCGGATGCGGCGCGCGATGAGCTGGGAATACTGCGCGCCGAAGTCAAGGACGACGATAGATTGGGCTTCCACGATTTAATGTGCCAGATGGATGGTAGTAGTGTAAAGCAGGAAAAACCAGGAGTCAGTAGTCAGGAGTCGGGAGTCAGCAGGTTGGTAGTTGGTA
>JBLMXE010000527.1:0-3017 GCA_050257615.1 Chlamydiota bacterium
AAACACGCTAAACTCACAGGCATGACCGATGCGCGCGAGCGCTTGATTGTCGCGCTGGATGTTTCCTCGGCCGCGGCGGCACAAAAGATCGTCGCCGCAGTCGGGGAATCAGCGTTCCTCTACAAGGTTGGCAAGCAGCTGTTTACCGCCGAAGGTCCCGCGGTCGTGCGCGACCTGGTGGCTTCCGGCCGGCGCGTTTTCCTCGACCTGAAATTTCACGACATCCCCAACACCGTGGCCGCCGCCGTGGCCGAAGCCGCCAAGCTGAAAGTGAGCATGTTGACCGTCCACGCCAGCGGTGGCTCCCGCATGTTGCAGGCGGCAACCCAGACGGCTGCCGCTTCCCCCAGCAAACCCCTGGTGCTGGGCGTCACCGTGCTCACCAGCTTTCGCGATGCTGACGTGCAGGAAGTAGGCTTCAGCGGGCAGGTTGTGGATAACGTGCTTCGCCTGGCGGCCCTGGCCCGCGCTTGCGCCTGCGGTGGCATCGTAACTTCGGCCAAAGAGGCGGCGGAGGTGCGACGCGAACTGGGCGCAGGCTTCGCCATCGTGACACCGGGGGTGCGGCCCGCAGGAAGCGACGCGGGCGACCAGGCGCGAGTGGTGACCCCCGCCGAAGCCATATCCGCCGGGGCCACGCACATCGTCGTCGGTCGGCCGATCACCGCCGCTGCCCATCCTGCTGCCGCCGCCCGAGCCATCGTCGAGGAGATGGCCGGCGTAACCGCAGCCGCATAGCCGTCTGGTCCTGCTACTCCGCCGCCGATATGCGCCGATCAAGCGCTAAGAATTCGTGCCCCATGTGGAAGCCTTCGGCTTCAGCCGCAGTGAAAAGGAGACGTTGCGCGGCTGGGCCAGGCTGGCGTGCAGCGGACTAAAATAAATGGCATGTTGAGCGCGGCGGCTTCCCTGCTGGCGGTGTTGTGCCTGTGTTTATCGGCGGCGGCGCAGAAGCCTGCTTCCCCGGAGCCGGAACTTTCCTACTACTCTGTCTCTCCCGCTTTCGAATACCACCAGCGGCTCGACTCGCTGGGCGCGGCGGATTTTCGCAACCTGGAACTTAATATTTTTGACAATCAAGGCAAGGTGCGGATCCGAGCCAGGCTCAAGAACGGGGTCTATGAGAGCAGCGGCATGCCGCGGGATTGGGTGGCCATCAGCGACATCTCTTATTTCGATTTTGAGCAGGGCAAGCCGCGCTTCGCCCTGGTCAGTTTTCTGTGGACCTGGACCGGAGCCGACGCCAGCAGCCACGGCGGGGTGCAGCTATTCACCATTAAGAATGGCTGGCTGACCGTGGTGCAGCAGATCTTCTTCACTGCCCAGCACGCCGGGGCGGGCGCCATCTTCGATGCGGCCAGCGGGGCGCTGTTCGTCAGGTCCACCCACTATCTGCGGGAGGATGCCCACTGCTGTCCCTCGCGCCAGGATGTAGTCCGCTACGCCTGGAGCGGTCACGATTTTCGCCAAGCGGAAGTCAGAACCTTCCCCGTAGCCGCCCCTGCCAACCTGCGCATCCAGACTCCGCAAGGCAAAAATTAACGCAGTGGCCGCTGGGACCGTTTTTCACTGCCTGATCCGCGGATTCACCACCGAATACAGCAAATCCGTCAGAAAATTCACCGCCACGTACGTCAATCCGATGGCCAGAATGCAGCCTTCCACCAGGTAATAATCGCGGTTGGAAATCGCCTGAATGGTCAGCCGTCCAATTCCCGGCCAGGAAAAAATGGTTTCCGTCACAATGGCGCCGGCCAGCAGCGCTCCAAACTGCAAGCCCACCACCGTCAGCACCGGAATCATGGCATTGCGCAGCGCATGACGATACACCACCGTGCGCTCGGGCAATCCCTTGGCGCGGGCTGTGCGAATGTAGTCCTGGCCCAACTCTTCCAGCATGGAAGTCCGCACCATGCGCGTGAGAATTGCGGCCAGCGCTCCACCCATGGTGATGGCAGGCAACACCAGGTGGGCCAGGCTGCCCGAACCCGAGACCGGCAGCCACCCCAACTCAATTGCGAAAAACAGGATCAGCACCGGGCCCAATGCGAAATTAGGAAACGACAGTCCGAACAGACTGATCACGCTCAGGAGCCGGTCGTCCCAGCGATTCCGCCTCTGCGCCGAACGCACCCCCGCGGGAATAGACAATGCCAGCGCCACGATCAGCGAGGCTACCGTCAGTTCCAGGGTGTAAGGATAGCGTTGCGCGATCAGGCTGCTCACGCCCTGGTTAAAGCGCAGCGATGGCCCCAGGTTGCCATGCAGCACGCCCGCCCAATAATTGATGTATTGCCGGCCCAGCGGCACATCCAGACCGTAGGCGTGCCGCGCCGCCTGCATGTCGGTGGCCGCCGCCCCCTCCCCCAGCATCTGTTGAATCGGGTCGCCCGGCACCAGGTGAATCAGCAGAAAAACAATGGACACCACCAGCCAGATCACCGGCAGGGTGTAAAGCAGGCGAACACCCAGGTAGCGCAGCGTGGATTTCATGAAAAAGAAATTGTCGTTATTGTAGGGCCTTGGTCCTGTGGGGCGGAAGATGATTTGCCGACAGGAAGCTCCCTAGTCCCCCGTGCGGCTCACCGCCTGCGGCCGCTCTTGCAGCATTTCAATTCTCACCTTGGCAATGCGATGGCCATCCATCTCCGCTACGGTAAAGCGCCGTCCCTCGTAATCGAAGAAGTCGCCGGCGAGGGGAATCTTCTGCATACGGGAAAACATAAAACCGGCCAAGGTTTCAAATCCCTGGTCGCGCGGCAGAGTAAGCTGGTACTGGCTCTCCAGGTCGAGGATGTTGACCGAGCCTTCCAGAATCATCGTAGCGCCCGCTTTCAGCGGCGCTAGCCCGGCCACGTCAAACTCGTCCTCGATTTCGCCCACCAGTTGTTCCAGTACGTCTTCCACCGTGACCACGCCCACGGTGGAGCCGAACTCATCCACCACTACCGCCAGATGCCGCTTCCTCTGCTTGAACTCCGTCAGCAGGTCACCCAGAGCCTTGGTCTCCGGTACCA